>JBFLWB010000035.1:0-24144 GCA_040758155.1 Thermodesulfobacteriota bacterium | reverse complement strand
GGATGGGGAACCTGTTCAGCGTCCGGCATGCCTGCGACCATGCCGGGATGGAGGGCGTCGTCACCTCGTCGCGCGGCGACATCCTCGATTCGGACGTGGTGATCCTGCCGGGGGTCGGCGCCTTCGGAGACGCCATGGCCAACCTGGAGGGGCTGGGGCTGGCGGACCTGCTGCGCGGGATCGCGCTCTCGGGCAAGCCCTTCCTGGGGGTATGCCTCGGGATGCAGCTCCTGATGTCCGAGAGCTACGAGTTCGGGCGAAGGGCGGGGCTGGGGATCGTCCCCGGGAAGGTGCTCCGCCTGGAGAACCGGATCGGGGAGAGCGAGCCGGTGAAGGTCCCCCAGGTCTGCTGGAACGCGCTGCGCAGAGTCGAGCGGCGGGAAGATCCGTGGGAAGGGACGCCTATGAGGGGGTTCCCGGACGGCGTGTTCATGTACTTCGTCCATTCGTATTACGTGAAGCCGGAGGACGATTCCGTTTCCATCGCGGTCACGCGCCACGGCGCGCAGAGCTTCTGCTCGGCGCTGCGTCTCGGGAACATATTCGCCTGCCAGTGCCACCCCGAGCGGAGCGGCCCGCGCGGGCTGGAATTCTACCGGAACCTGGCGGGTATCGTGAAGGCATACCGAAGGTAAGAAGGAGAAGAGAAGTCATGCCCAGCAGCAAGATCATCGACCGGCAGATCCCGATCCTCCCCCGGGAGATAAAGTTCTGCAAAAAGTGCGTCGTCTCCAACCAGCGTCCCCGCATCCACTTCGACGAGGAGGGGGTCTGCGGCGCCTGCCGGTACGCGGAGATAAAGAATTCCCGGATCGACTGGAGCGCGAGGGAGAAGGAGCTGCGGGAGCTCTGCGACCGGTACCGGAGGACGGACGGGCGCTTCGACATCGTCGTGCCCGCGAGCGGCGGCAAGGACAGCGCCCGGGTGGCGTGGGAGCTGAAGTACCGCTACGGGATGCACCCCCTCACGATCACGTGGGCGCCGTTCGAGTACACGCCGGAAGGGTACCAGAACTTCCGCGCCTTCATAAAGACCGGCGGGTTCACCAACCTGGAAGCGTGGCAGAACGGGAAATTTCACAGGAAGCTGTCGCGGGTCGCCTTCGAGGCGCTGGGCGACGCCTGGCAGCCATTCACCTACGGCCAGGTGTGCTACGCGTTCCACATCGCCAGGGCGTTCGACGTGAAGCTGGTGTTCTTCGGCGAGAACGGCGAGGCCGAGTACAGCGGGGATCCCCGCGTGTTCGACCTGCGGGGGATGCCCTTCGAAGTGTGGGCCGAACAGTATTTCAAGGGGGCGACCGTCGACGACCTGATCGATTACGGCCTGCAGGAAACCGACTACCTCAAGAAGGACGATTACGACGAGACCGACCTGACCTTCTACCGCCCGCCGGATCCGGCAGACATGGCCCGGCGCGGCATCGAGTTCCACTGGTTCTCTTACTACAAGAAATGGACCCCGCAGGAGAACTATTACCTGGCGAGCGAGCATTGCGGCTTCCAGGCGAACCCCTTCGGCCGCTCCGAGGGTACCTACTCCAAGTACGCCAGCCTCGACGACCAGATGGACGGTTTCCATTTTTATCTCGCGTTCATGAAATTCGGCATCGGGCGGTGCACTTCCGACGCCGCCCACGAGATCCGGGACGGCCATATAACGAGGGAAGAGGGGGCGGCGCTCGTGCGGCGGTTCGACGGGGAGTTCCCGCGGCGCTGGTTCAAGGAGTTCCTCGAATACCTCGACATCGGCGAGGAGCATTTCTGGGAGGTGATGGACAAGTTCCGGACGCCCCACGTGTGGAGAAACGACAACGGGATCTGGAAGCTGAACAAGGCGGTCTACGACGAATACCCGGGCGATGCCGTTCCCGGCTACCTCGCCAGCCTCATGCCGGAAAACGGGGGGAAGGGGTAAGCCATGCTCTCGGAGCTTTTGAAGGGTTTCCTGCCGGTCGACGTCTCCAGGATGCGCGCGGGCGATTTCCTGGGCAGGCAGAACGAGATCGAGAACGTGAAGCTTCGCGCCATCGAGAAGGGCGGCGGATGGAAGGATGTGAGGTCCTGCCCCCTGTGCGGCTGCGCGCGGAGGGAGGCGGAATTCCCGAAGCACGGCGTCGACCTGGTCGGGTGCCTCGAATGCGGCTTGCGGTACGGCGCCAGGATCCCGTCGAACCTGGACGACGTCTACAAGAGTCCGGAATACGTCTCCTTCTCGAAGGAGGACACCGACGATCATTTCAATTACCGGCGCGACCGGTTCGGGAGGGAGCGGGTCGGGATCCTGGCGAAATATTGCGGCGACCTGACGGACCTCAAGATCCTCGATATCGGATGCGGCAACGGCTATTTCCTGGCCGCCGCGAAGGAGAGCTGCCGGCGCTGCTTCGGCACGGAATCCTCCGGGCGGCTTCGGGAGTTCGCGGCGCGGAAGACCGGGCTCCCCGTCTTCGGAGAAGAGCTGGAGCGCCTTCCGGAGAAGGACTTCGACATCGTGACGCTCTTCGACGTGATCGAGCACGTCCCCGCCCCCGTGCCGTTCATGGAGTCCGTCCTCCGGCTGATGAAAAGCGGCGGGCGCGTCCTCGTGTTCACGCCCAATTTCGACAGCTTCAGCATCCGGGTCATGCAGGCGCGCTCCTCCATCGTGGACCCCACGGAGCACGTGGTCCTGTTCACCCGGCAAAGCCTGCAATACCTGGCCGATGCGCTTCGCCTGGAAATCATCTACCATGAGACCCAGGGGCTCGATGTCCAGAACATCCTGTCCATGGAGCACGTCGCCGGAACGGACGCGGGAAAGTTCCTGGCCCGGTGGGCGAACGAACTGCAGGCCATGATCAACCGGTCTTCCTGCGGGGACTACTCGCGGATCATGTACCGGAAGGCGTGAAGGGCGGCAGGGGAGGCGATGGGATTCGAATCGGGAAAGATCGGGCGCGGCGGCACGATCCGGGACGCGCTGCGTTCCCTCGAGAAGTCGGGGCTGGAGATCGTGCTCGTGGTCGACGAGGGGGAGCGGCTGCTCGGCGTCCTAACGGACGGGGACATCCGGCGGGCGCTGTTGTCCGGCGGCACGCTGGATTCGGACATCCGGGGGACGATGCAGAGCGGATTCACCTCCGTGGACCCGGTCATGGGAAGGGTGGAAGTGCTCGACCTGATGCGCTCCCGCGGCATCAGCCAGATCCCCATCCTGGACGCGGAAGGCCGCCTGGTCGGCCTGCACACGATGCGGGGAATCCTGGGGGCGGTCGAGCGGCCCAACTGGGCCATTGTGATGGCCGGAGGGCGGGGGGAACGGCTGAGGCCCCTGACCGACGATCTCCCCAAGCCGATGATGAAGGTCGCGGGGCGCCCGATCCTGGAGCGCATCGTCCTCCACCTCGTGGGATTCGGGATCCGCAGGGTGTTCCTGTCGGTGAACTACAAGAGGGAAATCATCGAGCGGCATTTCGGGGACGGGGAGAGCCTCGGATGCCGGATCGAGTACCTTCGCGAGGAGCGTCCGCTGGGCTCGGGCGGGGCGCTGTCGCTGCTCCCCGGGCGGCCCGCGGATCCCCTGCTCGTCCTGAACGGCGACCTGCTGACGCACGTCAACGTCGAGAACCTGCTCGCGTTCCACGGCAGGGGCGGTTTCCGGGCCACCGTCGCGGTCCACGAATACGGCCACACCGTGCCATACGGCGTGGTGGAGCGGGAAGGGGAGCGCGTCACGGGCATGTGGGAGAAGCCCTCGCAGACGTGGCTCGTCAACACGGGCATCTACGTCCTGGAGCCCGGCATGGTGGAAAGGGTGCCCCGGGACGAATTCTTCCCCCTCCCCGCGCTTCTCGAGGGATGCCTCGCCCGCGGCGAGGCGGTCGGCGCGTTTCCCATCGAGGAGGAGTGGATCGACGTGGGGCACCCGGGCGAGCTGCTGCGGGCCCGGGGGGAGGGAGGCCGCCCGTGAACTGGAAGGGACGCAAAGTCCTGGTGACCGGCGCCGACGGCTTCATCGGCAGCCATCTCGCCGAGCGTCTCGCCGGGCTGGGCGCGGACGTGCGCGCCTTCTGCTTCTACAATTCGAACGGATCGCTGGGCTGGCTGGACGAGGCGGAGGCGCCGGTCCGCAAGGCCCTGGACGTGCGGCTCGGCGACATCCGCGACGCCCGTTTCGTAGAGGAGGCGTGCCGGGGCGTGGACACCGTCTTCCACCTCGCCGCGCTCATCGCGATCCCCTACAGCTACGCGGCGCCCGAGAGCTTCGTGGACACCAACGTGAAGGGCGCGCTGAACGTGCTGGAAGGCGTCCGGCGCGCGGGCTGCCGCCGGATGGTGAACACCTCCACGAGCGAGGTCTACGGGACGCCCGAGGCCGTTCCCATCCGCGAGACCCATCCCCTGCAGGGGCAATCCCCCTACAGCGCCTCGAAGATCGCGGCGGACATGCTCTGCGAAGCGTATCACCGCTCGTTCGGCATTCCGGTCGCGACCCTGCGGCCGTTCAACACGTACGGACCGCGGCAATCCACCCGCGCGGTCCTGCCGACGATGCTCGTTCAGCTCCTTTCCGGCCGGAGGGAAGTGCGGCTCGGCCGCCTGGATCCGAAGCGCGACCTGACGTTCGTCGCCGACACGGTCGAGGGATTCGTGAAGGCCGCCGAGGCGGAAGGGGTGGACGGGGAGACGATCCAGCTCGGCACGGGGCGGACGGTCTCCGTGGGCGAGCTGTTCGACATCGCCTGCAGGACGCTGGGGATCCGGGCGGAGGTCCTGCGGGAAGAGGCGCGCATGCGCCCCGACAACAGCGAGGTGATGCTCCTTCTGTCCGACCCGTCGAAGGCGAAGCGCCTGCTGGGCTGGGAGGCCGCCGTCCCGCTGGAGCAGGGGATCGCCCGCACGGCGCGGTGGCTGGAATCGCGCGCGCACCTGTACGATCCGGAGCGCTACCACGTCTGACACCTTCATCCCGCTGTCCGCGCCCTGCCTGCGCGGGAACGAATGGGCCTACGTGAAGGAGTGCCTGGACACGAACTGGGTCTCCTCCGCGGGTTCCTACGTCGAGCGGTTCGAGCGGATGGCGGCGGCCGCGGTCGGGACCGCGCACGCCGTCGCGACCGTGAACGGCACGGCCGCGCTGCACGTGGCGCTGCTGCTGGCCGGGGTGGGCGCCGGCGACGAGGTGGCGGTGTCGGACCTCACCTTCATCGCCCCGGCCAACGCGGTCCGCTACGTGGGCGCATGGCCCGTTTTCGTGGACGCCGAGCCGGCCCACTGGCAGATGGACCCGCAGAAGCTGCGGGACTTCCTGCGGAGGGAGTGCGTCTTCGCGGGGGGGGCGCTGAAGAACCGGCACACCGGGAGGCGCGTCGCCGCGGTGCTGCCCGTCCATATCCTGGGGCACCCCTGCGACATGTCGCCGATCCTCGAGGAGGCCGGGGCGTTCGGTCTCCCGGTGATCGAGGACGCCACCGAGAGCCTGGGCGTGCTCTACGACGGACGGCCCGCCGGATCGTTCGGGCGAACGGCCGTTCTGAGCTTCAACGGAAACAAGATCCTCACCACGGGCGGCGGCGGGATGCTGGTCACGAACGACGAGGGGCTGGCCCGGCGCGCGCGTCATCTGACGACCCAGGCGAAGGACGACCCCGTGGAATACGTCCACGGGGAGGTGGGGTACAACTACCGCCTGCCCAACGTGCTGGCCGCCGTCGGAACGGCGCAGATGGAGCGGCTGGAGCTCCACGTGGCGTCCAAGCGCGCGACGGCCAAAGCCTACACGGAGGCGCTCTCGGGGATGCCGGGCATCCGCTGCCCTTCGGAGCCGAGGGGGGCCTTCAGCACGTTCTGGCTGTACACCATCCTCGTGGAGGAAGCGGAGGCGGGAGCGGACAGCCGCGCCCTCCTGCGCCGTCTGGCGGGGAAAAAGATCGAGTCCCGCCCGCTCTGGCAGCCCATGCACCTGTCGCCCGCCCATCGCGGTTCCTGGACGACGGACTGCGCCGTGTCCGCCCGGCTGTACCGCGACGCCCTGAGCCTTCCCTGCTCGGTGGGGATCTCCCCCGCCGAAATCGAACGGGTCGTCGCCGCCATCGCCGATCGAAATGGATGAGCGGAAGCGGATCCTCAGGGATTCCACGCAATACCTGCTTTCCACCATCGTTGCCCAGGGAGCGGCGCTGTTCCGTTCGGTGGCGATCCCGGTGCTGCTCGGCCCGGCGCAGCTCGGCATCTGGAATCTCATGAACGTGATCATCGGATACGGCGCGAACGCGCACATGGGGATCCTCCACGGGATGAACAAGAAGGTCCCGATGCTGCGAGGACTCGGCAACGCCGCGGAATTCGACGAGCTGAAGGACAGCTCTTACTGGGCGAGCCTCCTGCTGTCGCTGATCGCCGCCGCCGCCCTCTTCCTGGCTTCGTTCCTCGTCGATCCGGCGTACGCGTCCTCCATCCGCATCGTCGCGCTCGTCGTCGTGCTGCAGATGGTTTTCGTTTTCTATTTTTGCCTGTTGCGGGGGGACAACCGTTTCGACCTGGTGAGCAGGGGCATCGCCGGATTGTCGGTCCTGTCCTCCGTCACGGTGCTGGCGCTCGCGTACGTCTGGCCCGACCGGCTGCTGGGGGCCCTTTGGGGGATCGCGGCGGCCTACCCGTTCGTGCTCGGCTACTGGTATCGCAAGAGCGGTTACCGGTTCGGGTTTTCCCTCAGGCGGGAGCAGGTCCGGAGCGCGTTCGTGCTCGGCTTCCCGCTGATCCTGCTGGGGTTCATGGACATGATCTTCCTGAGCATGGACCGATGGATCATCGCCTGGAAGCTTTCCGAGACGGAGTTGGGCTACTACGCGTTGGGGATCATGGCCGGCAACCTGCTCGGGCTGGTCCCGATTTCCGCCTCGAATGTCCTCTACCCGAGAATGCTGCAGCGGTATGCCGTTTCGGGAGACAGCTTCGCGGTCAGCGGCCTTCTTCTGAACCCGGTCCGGGCGATCACCTCGCTGATGATCTTCCTGGCGGCCGCGGCGACGATCGCCCTGCCCGTCGCGATCCGGCTCCTGCTGCCGGCATACATTCCGGCCATCTCCCTGGTGGAGATCGTCGTGCCCGGATCCTTCTTTCTGGCGATCGCCTACAGCGTGGGGAACTTCGTGGTGGCGGTCGACCGCCAAAGGGTGCTGATCGCCTTCCTGTCCGTCGCCATGGCGGTCGCCCTGGTCCTGGACATCGCTCTCCTGAGTCTCGGTTACGGGGTCCGGGGCATTGCCTGGGCGACGGTCATCGGCTACGCGGTCTACGGGCTCGGCTATCTGGGGGTCTCCGTGCATCTTGCGCAGGGGAAATGGAGGGAGACGCTGCGGTTCCTTTCGAGCCACCTCGGCCTGTTCCTCGCGATGATGGCGGCGTTGATATCGACGGGTCCTCTCGCGCATCCCGCGGATCCCTGGGGGTCCCAGCTGTTCTGGGGGTTCGTGCGCCTGCTCGCCGTGAGCGTGCTTCTGCTTCCGTTCGTGTGGCTGGTCAACCGGAACAGCGGCGTCTGGTCCTCCCTCATGGACATACTGTCCGGATGGCGCCGCGCCCCGGAAAAGGAATAAGGAGCCCATCGTGCGCGTAAAAGGGAACAAGGTGGAGAACTGGAACGAATCGTATGAGCGGCTGAAGGTGACCTACAGCGAGAGAAAGGACACCCCGGTCGAGCTGATGAACCTGATCCAGTGGGAGTTCGTAAAGGAGGACATCGACAGGTATCTCGGGAATCCGTCGAAGGCGAAAGTGCTCGAATGCGGCTGCGGGGGGGCAAGGACGTCCCTCTATCTCGCCAGAAACGGCTTCGACGTCACCTGCTCCGACAACGCTCCGGAAGCGATCCGGCTGGCGGAGGACAACTTCAATGCGTACGGCGCCCGGGGAACGTTCCTGCAGGACGATCTCCTCGATTCGAAACTCCCCGCGGACTCGTTCGATTGCGTGATGAGCTTCGGCCTTCTCGAGCATTTCGAGGAGCTGCGCCCGGTCGTCGCGAGCATCACCCGGCTGACGAAGCCGGGCGGGATCCAGATCCATTGCGTGATCACGAAGAAGTTTTCGCTCCTGACGCTGATGAACGTCCTGTTGTACCCGCTGCGGTTCGCGAACAACCTGGCGCACGGGAGGTTGAAGCGCATCTTCATCGCAAGCTACCGCGATTTTCCCCATTTCGAAAACACGTTCACCGCGGAGGAATATTGCCGGGAATTCGAACGGGGGGGAAACACCGTCCTCCGATGCGAGGCCGGAGGGTTCCTTTTCCCTGTGCTGACGCTGCCGATCGTGGGGAGCCTGCTGACGAAAGCGTTTCACGAAACCCTCTACAGGACGATCCGCAGGACGGACAGGACCGAGTCGAAAATCGGGCACATCCTGGCGCCGACGTTTTACGTCGTTTGCAGGAAACGGTAGCCCGTTGAAGGCGCTGCTCGTACAGCTTCCGCACACGAACCGGGCGCCGTCGGTCGTGCCGATCGGCATCGGGTGCGTTTCGGCGGCCCTGCGCCGGGCGGGGTGCGAAACGGAGCTCCTGGACGTTTTTGCCCGGTCCTTCTCCCGCGAGGAGACGGGCGCATACCTTTCGAAGTCGAAATGGGACTTCATCGGGATCAACGCGTTTTCCACACAGTACGAGTGGGCGAGATGGTTCGCGGCCGAGGCGAGGAAACGGCAGCCGCACGCGGCGATCGTGATGGGCGGGCCGCTGGCCACGTTCAGCTCCGACATCGTGCTGCGGTCCACGGCGGCCGACATCTGCGTCATCGGCGAAGGGGAGGAAACGGTCAGGGAGCTCGCGGGGAGCATGGGCGACCTGCGGTCGGTGGCCGGGATCGCGTACCGCGACGGAAGCGGCCGGATCGTGACGACGGCGGAGCGGCCGCACATCGCCGACCTGGATTCCATCCCCTTCACCCCGTACGAATTCTTCGACATGGAGATCTACCTGGGGAACAGCGGCATGTTCGGCGTGCCGGCCGTCCGGACGATCGGGATGCTGACCTCGAGGGGTTGCCCGTGGCGGTGCAGGTATTGCTCCCGGACCCATCGCGGGGCGCGCCTCAGGAGCATCGACAGGATCGTCGAAGAGATCGTCCTGCTCCGGGAAAAATACGGCATCCGGGGCGTCAGCTTCGCCGACGAGCTGGTGCTGGTCAGCAAAAAGAGGGGCTACGAGCTGTGCGAGAAGCTCAAGCCGCTGAAGATCTATTGGGACTGCCAGGGACGCGCGAATGTCGTGGACCTGGACCTGCTGAAGGCGATGAAGGATTCCGGCTGCACCAGCGTGGGATACGGCGTCGAGTCCGGATCCCAGAGGATGCTGGACGCCATGGAGAAGGGCGTCACCGTCCGGCAGAACGAGCTGGCGGTCGCCAACACCATCAAGGCCGGGATGGTGCCGGTCGTGCAGATGATCTACGGCTATCCCGGCGAGGACACGGACAGCATCGAGGAGACGGCCCGGTTTTTCGAGCGCGTGAAATTCTACCCGGCGACCGGCCGTGGGATATGCCACCTCAGCCTGTTGACGCCGCTGCCCGGTTCGCCCCTGTACGCGGACCTGGTCGCGGAGGGGAGGATCCGGGACGAGGAAGAGTTCCTTCTTCGCCTCGACCAGGGCTACTACATCGGGGCTCCGTTGCTGTTGAACCTGACGCGGTTCGCCGACGGGGAGCTGCTAGAGAACAAGCGCCTGCTCGAGGAGAGGATCAAGAGCGGATACCTGTCCTACAAGCGGTTCCATCCGTCGGAGTGGTTCCGTCCGCACCGGAATGCGGTCTCGTCGATCCTTGCGGTCGAGGGCTTTTCCGGGCTGGCGAGGGAGGTTTTCCGCTACGGGCGCAGGGCGGCGGGGCGGGTCGCGTCCCGGCGAAACCGTTGAACGGCATCACCGCGAACTTCCATCGATCCGCCGACCTCGTCAAGGCCTGGGGGGAGGCGGTCCTTCCCGGCGGCGGGACCGTCGCGGAGGCGTTGACCGTCGAGGGGATCCCTTTCTGGGACGTCGTGTCGCCGTCGTTCGCAATCGCCCATGTTTCCCGGGCACTGTCCCGCCCGCCGCGGGAACCGGCGGGCAAGGCGTTCCTCCGCAGGATCGTCCGTTGCGCCTATCGGTCGGGCGTGGATGCCCGGATCCGCGCATTCGCCGGCGACGTGGGCGGCGGCCGCTGGCCGGACCGGCCTCCTTTCGTATTCCTCGGGTTCTCGAACTACATGTATCGCGAAACGCTGCAGCCGGTGGCGGCCAGGCTTTCCCGGCGCTCCGACACGCCGGTGGTCGTCCTCGACGACCGGTTCCCTTCCCGCCGGGAGCGGATCGCCCGGGCGAGAACGGCCCTTTCCTTGTGGGAATACCGGGACGGCGAAGCCGCGCGGGTCGCGAGGGAGATGCGCGGCCGGCTCGAGAGCGCGGCGGCCAGGATCGTATCGCCGGCCGCCTTGCCCGGGATCGTCCGGGCGGGAGGGATGTCCTGGCCGGATTTCCGGGATTCCTTCCACTGGCTTTTCCGTTTCTGCCTGCCGCTGCTCGCGGACCAGGCCGCCGTGGCGCTGCGCGTCATGCGGCGCCATCGTCCGGCGTTGCTCCTGTCCACGGACGTGAACGATCCGAGGAACCGCGTGTTCTGCCACGCGGGGAAGGCGGCGGGCGTGAAGACGCTCGAGATCCAGTTCGCGCTCTACGACGAGCAGAGCATCGAGTGGAGGTTCTTCGTGTCCGACCATCTCGCCGCCACCGGGGAAAGCAACCTGCGGGTGGCGACGGATCACGGCGTTCCCGCGGACCGGGCGACCGTCACCGGGTCGCCCCGTTACGACGATGCGGCGGAAACGCGGGAGGACTTCGTGCGGGAAATCCGAAGGAGCCTCGGCGTTCCCGATGGAAGGAAGATGGTCCTGTTCGCGTCGCATCCGTACGTCTACGGCTTCTTCGGCTGCCCGGAGATCCGGCGCGACATGATCCGGGCCCTTCTCGATGCGGTGAGGACAAGGGAGGAGCTGTGCCTGATCGTCAAGCCGCACCCGACCGAGAACCCGGCGGAGCTGTCGAAGCTCTCGCGGGGGATGCGCAATGTCCGGCTGGCGGAAAAGACGCTGGATATCCGCGACCTGATCCGGGCCGCCGACGCGTTCGTGTCGTTCGCCTCCACGTCGACGTTCCACGCGCTCGTGATGAGGAAGCCGGCGATATCGCTCGAATTCCCGGGAGGAAACACCTGCCCCCTGTTCGAACGCTCCGGGGCGACGCTGGTGGCGGGATCCGCGGAGCAGGTCGAGAGTCTCATGGAAAGCGTCCGGAACGGAGACATCGGGGAGAGAACCGCAAGCCTGGAAGCCGCAAGGCAGGAACTGTTGGGCCGATGGTTCCATCGGCTCGACGGGCGCGCCGCAGAGAGGATCGAGCGGATCGTGCTGGATATGGCGGGAGGGGGTTGAGACGATTCCACCGAAACTTTCCATCTGCATAGCCACCTACAACCGGGGAAGGTTCATCGGGGAGACGCTGGACTCGATCCTGAGCCAGCCGCTGGAGGATGTCGAGATCGTCGTTGTGGACGGCGCATCGCCGGACGAAACGCCCGCGGCGGTCGCGCCGTACCTGCAGGCCCATCCCGGGATCCGGTATTACCGCGAAGCGGAAAATTCGGGGGTCGACCGCGACTACGACAAGGCGGTGGGCTACGCGAGGGGAGAGTACTGCTGGCTCATGACGGACGACGACCTGATGGCGCCGGGAGCCGTCTCCCGGGTCCTCGAGGCGATCGGCGGGTCGCCGGAGCTCGTCGTCGTGAACGCGCAGGTCAGGAACCACGATTTCTCGAAGGTGCTGCAGGAACGGATGCTCGACTTCCGCGCCGACCGGGATTACGGACCGGAGGACGGGGAGCGGTTCTTTTCGGAGGCGGCCGGCTACCTGTCATTCATCGGCGGCGTCGTCATCCGGAGGGAGCTGTGGCTGCGGCGGGACCGCGCGCCCTATTTCGGTTCCCTGTTCATCCATATCGGGGTGATCTTCCAGCATCCTCCCCTTCGACGGATCCGGGCGATCGCGGAGCCGCTCATCGTCATCCGGTACGGAAACGCCATGTGGACATCGCGCTCCTTCGAGATATGGATGTTCAAATGGCCGGAGCTGATCTGGTCGTTCGGCGATTTTTCGGACAGGGCCAAGGGCCGGGTCTACCCGCGCGAACCGTGGAAGGAGGTCCGGAAGCTGGTCTTTTTCCGGGCGACGGGTGGATACACGCCGGCGGAGTACCGCCGGCTGCTGCGCGGCGGGCTCGACGGCGCGTCGCGGCTGCTGCCGTGGGCGATCGGCAGGGTTCCGGCGCCGGTCATGAATTTCATCTCCGCCCTCTACTGCATCGCGCGGGGCCGGAAGGCGCGGACCGGCATGTACGACCTTTCCCGCTGCGGGAATGCCACGTGGGCCAGCCGGATCGGGGCCCGCATCCTGGGCGTCGGATGAACGGCCCCAACGCGCATCCGCGGAAGCCGGACGCGGGGAACCTCCTGGCGGCGGTCGGCCTTTGCCTCTTTTTCCTGATGCTGTTCGTCCCGACGTCCTACAAGGAGATCAAGGCGTTCCTGCTGGCGGGCCTTTTTTTCGGCATCGTCCTCGGCCTGTTGTACGGGGTCCGGTTCCGGATCCACATCCAGGTGTTCGTCCTTTCCCTTTTCTATGCCTTCCTCGGCATGGCCTACGTGTTCTACGGGTACGTCAGGGGCAATCCCGGGGCGGTCCGGGTGAGCACCGTTTACGTCATCTGGCCGATCGTCTACATGGTGATCCTATCCGCGATGTCGGAGGAACGGGTATTCCGCGGCGTGGCCCGCGTCCTGGTCTGGTCCTCGATCGCGATCCCGCTGTATGCGATCTACTACCTGTTCCACGAGCTCGGATTCGTGCCCGACGCCCTGTACATCGAGCTCGACCTGGGTCAAAGCGCCGGCTTCTACGAAGATCTCGTCCGTTACAATCTGTATTCCATATCCTCCCTGCTGTTCCTTTTTCCGTTCGTCACGGCAAGCCTGCTCGCATGGACGGGAGCGGGGGATTTCCCCGTCGGCAGGAAAACGCTCGTGCTTGCGTTCGTCCTGACGACATGCGTTTCGCTGCTCAGCGGAAGGCGCGCGCTCTGGCTGGTCATGCTCCTGACGCCGTTGCTGACCAGCGCCGTCCTGTATTTCGTCAGGGAACGGCAGGGGGCGATCCGGAAAACGATCCGGCCCATTCTCTATATAGCCTGCGTCGTGGGCGTTTCCATGGGGCTGCTCCAGACCGTGTTCGACGTGGGGATTTCGGGCATGCTGGCCCGGCTGTCGGAGGGATTTCAATTCTCCGACGACCTGGGAGCGGTATTGCGGCGCGAGCAGTATTACGCGCTCCTGGCCGGATGGTCCGAAAGCCCCTTTTTTGGGACCGGCATGGGGGCGGTCGCGGAAGGGTCCGTCCGCTCGCTGGAAATGCCCTGGTCGTACGAGCTGTACTTCCTTTCCCTGCTGTTTCACACGGGGATCGTCGGGATAGCGGCGTACGCGGTCGGCATCGGATGGATCGTTTTCCACGGCATGAGGATCGTCCGGCGGGACCCCGGCCTGCGCATGCACATGGTCCCGGTGCTGGTGGCGATGGCATGCTTCCTGATCGCCAGCAACACCAACCCTTACCTGGGAAAGTTCGATTACCTGTGGGTCGTTTTCCTGCCGGTCGCCATCATCAACCATTCCCTGCTGAAGAGAGACTTCCCGGGGATCCCGGGGAAAACGGCGCCGGATGTCCGTTGACGTCGTCGTGGTGAACTGGAACTCGGGGCGGCAGCTCCGGGCCTGCATAGAATCCGTGCTCGAATTCGGGGACGGCCTGGTGGGAAGGATCGTAGTGGTCGACAACGGCTCGACGGACGATTCCCTCGAGCTGGGACCCGCGGGCGGCGGCGTCACGGTCGTCCGGGCGGGCGGGAACCTAGGGTTCGCAAAGGCGTGCAACGCCGGGGCCGCCGGGGCCGCGGGCGACTACCTGCTCTTTCTCAACCCCGATGTGCGGGTCCTGCGCGGCGCCCTCGCCGCCGTGTGCCGTTTCATGGAGGGGGCGGGCGCGGCGGCGGTGGGCATCTGCGGAGTGAAGCTCGTCGGGGAGGACGGAAAGGTCCAGCGCGGCTGCGCGCGGTTTCCGGGGTGGCTCCACATGCTCTCGATCGCCTCGGGGGCGAACGCGCTCCTCCCTTCCCTGTTTCCGGGCCACCTCATGGCCGATTTCGACCATGAACGGAGCAGGGCGGTGGATCACGTGATCGGCGCGTTCTACTTCGTGCGCCGCGGGTTGTTCGAGGAGCTGGGGGGATTCGACGAGCGGTTCTTCGTCTACCTGGAGGATCTCGATTTTTCGCTGAGGGCGAGGAAATCGGGGCGAGCGGCTTACTATCTCGCGGAAGCGGAGGCTTTCCACAAGGGGGGCGGCACGTCGGAGCAGGTCAAGGCGCACCGCCTGTTCTATTCCCTTCGCAGCCGGCTGCTTTACGCCTTCAAGCACTTCGGGCGGGGGCAGGCCTGGTGCGTTTCCGCGGTCACGCTGCTGCTGGAGCCGTTTCCCCGCCTGCTGCGGGCCGCCGCCCGCCGCTCCGGGGCGGAGGCGCTGGATACGCTGCGCGGTTACGCGATGTTGTGGGGCGACCTCCCCGGCCTCGTCAGGCGCGCGTTGCATGACTGAGCGCTGGCGGATCCTCCTGTTGAGCAGGTACGGTCCGCTGGGCGCGAGCAGCCGCCTGAGGTTCTACCAGTACCTGCCGTTCCTGGAAGAGGCGGGGGCCGAGGTGACGGTCGCCCCCTTCTTCGAGGACGGCTATCTCGATCGCCTCTATGCGTCGGGGGAGCGGCGATTCCGGGACGTGACCTGCGCCTATCTGCGGAGGATCCGCGCCCTGCTCGGCGCGGGGCGCTGCTCGGTGGCATGGGTCGAAAAGGAGCTGTTCCCGTTTCTCCCCGGCGGGTTCGAACGCCTTCCGGCGCGCGCCGGCGCTCCCCTGGTCGTGGATTACGACGATGCGGTCTTCCACACTTACGACCTGCACGCTTCCCCCTGGGTGCGGCGGCTTCTCGGGCGGAAGCTCGATCCGCTGCTCGCGCGCGCGCGGATCGTCGTCGCCGGCAGCGCCTACCTGGAAAGCTACGCGCGCTCCCGGGGCGCGAGGGACGTCCGGCGCATTCCCACGGTCGTGGATATACGCCGCTACGACGCCGTCGAGGCGCCGGCATCGGGAGAGTTCCGCATCGGGTGGATCGGAAGCGCATCCACCACGAAATTCCTCTACATGGTGCGCGATGCGCTGAAAGCGTTGAGCGCCGAGCGGCCGATACGGCTGGTCACCATCGGCGCCTCCCCGCTTCCGGGATTCGACGTGCCGCTGGAGCAGCACCCCTGGTCCGAATGCGACGAGGCGCGGCTGCTCGGCTCCGTCCACGTGGGGATCATGCCGCTCCCGGACGAGCCGTGGGAGCGGGGGAAGTGCGGCTACAAGCTGGTTCAGTACATGGCGTGCGGCAAGCCGGTGGTGGCCGCCCCGGTGGGCGCGAACCGGGACATCGTGACGGCCGCGGTCGGATATCTTGCGGACGGGCGGGAGGAATGGGTCCGGGCCCTGCGCGCTTTGGCGGAGGACGACGGCCTGCGGCGCGCCTGCGGCGCGGCGGCCCGGGAACGGGTCGAGCGCGAGTATTCCCTGCAGGCGGCCGCCCCGCGTGTCGTGGATCTTCTCCGGGAAGCAGCCGGCCTCTCCGGGCGGACGGCGGGGTGATGTAGCGGTGTGCGGATTTGCTGGATTCTTCCGGGACGGGTTCCGGAACGGCGACGAAATGGCGGCCGCCGTTTCCCGGATGGCGCAGGCGATCGCCCACCGTGGTCCCGACGACTCGGGGGTCTGGGTGGACGCGGAAGCGGGCATCGCGTTGGGCCACCGGCGCCTATCGATCCTTGACCTGTCGTGCCAGGGGCATCAGCCGATGCTTTCCGGCAGCGGGCGCTATGTGGTTGCCTACAACGGAGAGATCTACAACCATCGCGCGCTGCGGAGGGAGCTGGAAAGCGAAGGGGCGGCGCCGCCCTGGCGCGGCCGTTCCGATACCGAGGCGATGCTGGCGGCGTTCGAGCATTGGGGAGTGGCGGGCGCGCTCGAGCGGTTCAACGGCATGTTCGCCTTCGCTCTCTGGGACCGGCGGGAGCGCACGCTGCACCTGGCGCGCGACCGCATGGGGGAGAAACCGCTTTACTACGGCCGGGCGGGGGACACGCTCCTTTTCGGCTCCGAGCTGAAGGCGCTGCGGGCCCATCCCGCCTGGCGGGGCGAAATCGACCGCGGCGCGCTGGCGCTGTACATGCGCCACAATGTCGTACCGGCGCCCTATTCGATCTATCGGGAGATCCGCAAGCTGCTGCCCGCGCATCTGCTGAGCATCCCGCTTCCGGATAGCGGGCGGGACCTCCCGCCGTCCCGCGAGTACTGGTCGGCAAGGAAAGTCATGGAGGCGGGGGCCGGGCAGCCTTTCGCCGGACCTCCCGAAGAGGCCGTCGAGGCGCTCGACGCCCTGCTGCGCGATGCCGTCGCGCTCCGCATGGAAGCGGACGTGCCGCTGGGCGCCTTCCTTTCCGGCGGGTGCGATTCGAGCACCGTCGCGGCGTTGATGCAGGCGCAGAGCGCGCGGCCTGTGAAGACGTTCACCATCGGCTTCCGGGAGTCGGAATACGACGAGGCGAAGCAGGCCGGGGCGGTGGCACAGGAGCTGGGAACGGAGCATACGGAACATTGCGTGACGCCGGACGAGGCCATGGCGGTCATTCCCGAACTGCCGGCGCTTTACGACGAGCCGTTCGCGGATTCCTCCCAGATCCCCACCTTCCTCGTGTCCCGGACCGCGCGCCGCCGCGTGACGGTCGCGCTTTCCGGGGATGGAGGGGACGAACTGTTCGGGGGGTATAATCGCCACTCCTGGGTCCGGGATATCTGGCGGCACGCCGGGTGGCTGCCGAAGCCGGCGAAGGCGGCGATCGCGAGGGGGCTGACCGCCCTTTCCCCGGGCGGGTGGGACAAGGTGTTCTCGGCGATGGATCCCCTGCTGCCGGGCAGGCTGCGCGTCCGCCTGCCGGGAGACAAGGTGCACAAGTTCGCGGGGACGGTGACCTCGTCGTCGCCCGAGGAAATCTACCGCAGGCTGGTTTCGCACTGGGAGCCGGAGTCGGTGGTCCTGGATTCCCGGGAGCCGCCGACCGTGCTGACCGACCGCTCGAAGTGGCCGGACGTCGGCGACATCACCCGGCGCATGATGTTCCTCGACCTTGCGACCTACCTGCCCGACGACATTCTGGCGAAGGTCGACCGCGCCAGCATGGGAGTGAGCCTGGAGGCGCGCGTCCCCCTGCTGGACCACAGGGTGGTGGAGTTCGCGTGGCGCCTCCCGCTCGAAATGAGGATCCGCGACGGGGAGGGGAAGTGGATCCTGCGCCGGCTCCTCCGCCGGTACCTGCCGGCGCGCCTGGTCGAGGCGCCGAAGATGGGATTCGGAATTCCGATCGATGCGTGGCTTCGGGGGCCGCTGAAGGAATGGGTGGAAGAGCTGCTGGACGAGGGCCGGTTGAAAAGGGAAGGGTTCTTCCGTCCGGAACCGGTCCGGTCGATGTGGAGGGAACACCTGTCCGGCCGCAGGAACTGGTCCTATCACCTCTGGGACGTGCTGATGTTCCAGGCGTGGCTTGGCGCCGCGTGACCGGGACCGGGCCGGGGACGGCCGCGCCGAAGATCTGTCATGTCGCAACGGTCGACCTGTCCGCAAGGTTCCTCCTGTTGAACCAGATGTGTTACCTGCGGGGGAAGGGGATGCGGGTCCACGTCGCGTGCTCCGACGGGAAGTGGCTCCCGGAAGTGGAGGCCGCGGGGATCGTCGTCCACCGCGTGGAAATGAAGCGCGCCGTCGCGCCCTTCTCCGACCTTTCGTCGCTGCTTTCCCTCTACCGTCTCTTCCGCCGGGAGCGGTTCGACCTAGTGCATCTCCACACGCCGAAGGCTTCGCTCCTCGGGGCGCTCGCCGCCCGGATGGCGGGCGTCTCCCGGCTCGTGTACACGATCCACGGCTTCTACCTCCGCGACGGGATGGGACGGCTCCGCCGGGAGTTCTTCCTCTTCTGGGAGCGGGTCATCGCTTCCCGCGTCCACGCGGCGCTGTCGCAGAACCGGGCGGACATCGAGACCGCGCGGGAGGCGGGGCTCTATGCGGGGAAGGAGATCCGGTTCCTGGGTAACGGGATCGACGTTGCCCGCTTCTCCCCCTCGCCTACTCTGCGGGAGGGGAGGGCCGCGGTCCGGAGGTCGCTCGGGATTCCGCCCGGATGCCGGGTCGTCGGGATCGTCGCCCGGCTGGTCCGCGAGAAGGGGATCCTCGACCTTTTCGACGCCGTGACGATCCTGTCGAAGGATTTCCCGGATGTCCGCCTCCTGGTGGTGGGCCCCGAGGAGGCCAAGGACGATGCGGTTTCCCCGCGGGAAGCGGCGGAGCGCTGGGTGGCGGACCGCGTCGTCTTCACCGGGATGCGGCTGGACCTGCCGGAGCTCTATTCCGCCATGGACGTGTTCGCGCTCCCGTCCTACCGGGAGGGATTTCCGAGGACCGTGATGGAGGCGTCCTCCATGGGGTTGCCGGTGGTCGCGACCGACATCCGCGGATGCCGGGAGGCGGTGGCGGACGGCAGGACCGGGATCCTGGTGCCGGCCGGCGACGCGAAGCGGCTCGCCGAGGGGATCGGCCGGATCCTCGGGGACGCCGCGCTGGCGCGGGCGATGGGCGAAGCGGGCCGGAGGAAGGCGTTGAACGAATTCGACGAGCGGTCGGTCTTCCGGACGGTCCTGGAAACCTACCGGTCTCTCGGCATCTCCGCGGCATGAACGCGGGTCGCGCGGCGTACCGGGGCTCCCGCGCGATGGACATCGTCGTCAGCTCCATCGCCCTCCTGGCGCTCTCGCCGCTGATCGCGGCGGCGGCGCTCGCCGTACGGTGGCGGATGGGCTCCCCGGTGCTGTTCGCGCAACCCCGCCCCGGCCTTCACGGGAAGCTGTTCCGCCTGTACAAGTTCCGCACGATGCGCGACGCGGCGGGGAAGGACGGGAAACCGCTCCCGGACGCGGATCGGCTGACGGATATCGGCCGGTGGATGAGGAAATGGAGCGTCGACGAGCTGCCGGAACTGTACAATGTGCTCCGCGGGGACATGAGCCTCGTGGGGCCGAGACCCCTTCTCCCGCAATACCTGGGGCGGTACACTGCGGAGCAGAGCCGTCGCCACGAGGTGAAGCCCGGGCTGACCGGGTGGGCGCAGGTCAACGGGCGGAACGCGATCACCTGGGAAGAGAAGTTCGCGCTGGACGTGTGGTATGTCGACCACCGATCCTTCGGGCTTGACTTGAGGATCCTCCTGAGGACGATGGCGGCCGTGGCGCGGCGGGAAGGGATCAACGCGGAAGGGGAAGCGACGATGCCGGAGTTCATGGGCTCCCCTTCGGACGGGAAGGGAAGCGATGCCTGAAAGCTACATCCTCCTCGGCGCCGGGGGGCACGCCAAGGTCGTGATCGATGCGCTCCTGGCGTCGGGCTGCGCGGTCGAAGGCTGTTACGACGAGAATCCCGCGCTCTTCGGAACGGAGCCCGTGCCGGGCGTGCCCGTGCTGGGCGGATCCGCTTCCATGGCCCCCGGCTGGTGGAAGGGGAGGAAGGTCATCCTCGCGATCGGGGAGAACCGGATCCGGCGCCGGCTGGCGTCGCTGTGGGACGTGGAGTACGGCATCGCCGCGGCCCCGTCGGCCGTGATCGGGAGGGGCGTCGCCGTCGGGCCCGGCGCGATGATCCTGCCGTCCGCCGCCGTGAACATCGATACCGTCATCGGAAGCCACGCGATCCTGAACACCTCCTGCTCCGTCGACCACGACTGCAGGATCGGGGATTTCGCGCATGTGGCGCCGGGGAGCGTGCTCGGGGGGAGCGTGACCGTCGGGGAAGGCGCATTCCTCGGGATCGGGACGAAGGTCATCCCGGGCATCCGCATCGGGCGCTGGGCCGTCGTCGGCGCCGGCGCGGTGGTGACGAAGGATCTTCCGGACAACTGCACGGCGGTGGGGGTGCCGGCAAGGATCGTCAGGACACGGGAAGCAGGATGGCATCTGGAATAGGCGCGGGCCGCATCGGATGAGCCGGATCTACCTCTCCCCTCCGCACATGGAAGGTCCCGAGCGGGAGCTTCTTCTCGACGCCTACGATTCCAACTGGATCGCCCCGCTGGGGCCGCACGTGGACGCGTTCGAGCGGGAGTTCTGCGGGAAGGTCGGCGTTTCCCACGCCGCGGCGCTTTCCAGCGGGACCGCGGGGCTCCACTTGGCGCTGCTGCTGCTGGGAGTCGGACCGGGGGACGAGGTGCTCGTGTCCTCGTTCACCTTCGCCGCGACGGCGAACGCGGTCGCGTACACGGGCGGAGCGCCGGTTTTCATCGACAGCGACCGGGAGACCTGGAACATGGACCCCGCGCTCCTGGAAGAGGAGCTCGCCGCCTGCGCGGCGAAAGGGAAGCTTCCGAAGGCCGTATTGGCGGTCGACCTGTACGGTCAATGCGCGGATTACGGCCGGATCCTCGAAATCTGCGGGAAGTACGATGTTCCCGTCGTCGAAGACGCCGCGGAGGCGCTCGGCGCGACGTACAAGGGAAAGCCCGCGGGCTCTTTCGGGGCGATTGCGGTCTTCTCCTTCAACGGGAACAAGATCATCACGACGGGCGGCGGAGGGATGCTGGCATCCGACGACGGGCGGCTCGTGGAGAGGGCGCGTTTCCTGGCGACCCAGGCCCGCGACGCGGCGCCGCACTACCAGCACAGCACGATCGGCTACAACTACCGGATGAGCAACCTGCTGGCCGCGGTCGGCCGTGGGCAGCTTGCATCCCTCGAAAAGCGGGTCGCGAGGCGAAGGGAGATTTTCGGGCATTACGCCGCGCTCCTCGGAGACCTTCCCGGACTCGCCTTCATGCCGGAAATCGAGGGGGGGCGGTCCACCCGTTGGCTGACCTGCATGACCGTCGACCCGGAGGCGTTCGGCGCCTCGCGGGAGGACATCCGGCTCCGGCTGGAGCGCTCGGATATCGAGTCCCGGCCGGTATGGAAGCCGATGCACCTTCAGCCGGCGTTTTCGGGATGCCGCTTCCGCGGAGGCCGGGTATCGGCGGAAATATTCGAATCGGGAATCTGCCTGCCGTCCGGAACGGCCCTCTCCCGCGGGGAACAGGAACGGATCATCGAAATAATTCGAAATGTTGCGGTTCGATGAGGATCGGTATTATGATCTAACGTTAACTTTTTCCATCCCGACTCAAAGGGGAAATGCATGCGAACAGCATCGGCGGTTCTTCTCCTCCTGCTCGCCGTTCCGTCCTTCGCCGCGGACGCACCCAAGACCGATAACGAGAAGACGCTGTACGCCCTCGGCCTCATGCTGCACCGCTCCGTCGCCGACTTCCAGCTGACGCCCGCCGAGCTCGAGTTCGTGAAGCAGGGGCTGTCCGACGCCAACGCCGGCAACCCCGCGGCGGTCGACCTGCAGGTGTACGGCCTGAAAGTGCAGGAGCTCGCGAACGCGCGCCGGAAGGTCCGGAGCGAGAAGATGGCGGCCGCGGGCAAGGCGTACGAGGAGAAGGCCGCGAAGGAAAAAGGGGCCGAGAAGACCGCTTCCGGCATGATCTACCTGTCGCTGAAGGAAGGCGCCGGGAAAAAGCCGGGCCCGTCCGACACGGTGAAGGTGAACTACCGCGGGACGCTGACCGACGGGAAGGAGTTCGACAGCTCCTACAAACGCGGCCAGCCGGCCGAGTTTCCGCTGAACGGCGTCATCAAGTGCTTCAGCGAGGGGCTGCAGAAGATGAAGGTGGGCGGCAAGGCAAAGCTGGTGTGCCCGTCGGCGATCGCCTACGGAGAGCGGGGGGCGGGACCCATGGTTCCTCCGGGAGCGACCCTCACGTTCGAGATCGAGCTGCTCGGCATCAAGGAATAGGCTGACCGCGCATGGCCGATCGCGCGCCCGCCGATCCGCGGGCGGAAAGGGAGGAGATCACGGATTCCGTGGCCGGTGAGGAGCGGATCATCTTCCGCTACCGGTATGTCCTGAAGCTGTTCCTCCAGGGTTTCATCTTCGTACTCGCATTCGTGGGGGCGTATTTCCTCCGGTTCGAGTTCTCGATCCCGACGCAGTACTTCCCCGTCATCACCGCGGCGATCCCGATCGTATTCCTGGCGAAGGCGGCGGGGTTCCTCGCCTTCGGCCTCTTCCACGGGTGGTGGCGGTACGTCACGATCCGGGACGTCCTGCCGATCCTGGGCGGATGCTCTCTCGGGTCGTTCCTGTTCTGGGGGGCCACCTGGTTCTACTACTCCCGCGCCGCCATCCCCCGGTCGATCTACGCCATCGACTGGATCCTCACGATCCTTCTCGTGCTCGGGGTCCGGTACCTCATCCGATTCGGCCGGGAGACGCTCGGGCGCCGGTACAACGAGAACGACCGCCGGGTCCTGATCGTGGGCGCGGGGGCGGCGGGGCAGATGATCCTCCGGGAGATCCGGGAGAACCCGTCGCTGGGAATGGTCGAGGTCGGCTTCGTGGACGACGACCCGGGGAAACGGCGCGCCCGCATCGACGGCGTTTCCGTCCTGGGGGACCACGAAGACATCGTGGCGCTGTGCAACGTCCACCGGATCGACGAGATCGTCATCGCCATCCCGTCGGCGCCGCCGTCCCGCCTGAGGCACATCCTGGACCATTGCCGGGAAACGAAGGCCAGGGCGCGGATCCTGCCGGGCGTCGGGGATCTAATCGACGGAAAGGTCAGCGTGCGGGCGCTGCGGGACGTGGACCTGGAGGACCTGCTGGGGCGCGACCCGGTCCAGCTCGACGCGGAGCTGCTGAAGCGCAGCATCACGGGGCACACGGTCATGGTGACCGGCGCGGCGGGCTCCATCGGCTCGGAGCTCTGCAGGCAGCTTGCGCGCCTTTCTCCCGCCCGCCTCGTCCTCTTCGAGATCGCCGAAAGCCCTCTGTTCGACATCGAGATGGAGCTGCGGGCGAAGTTCCCCACGCTGGACCTGCTCCCGATGATCGGCGACGTCCGGGACCGCGGGCGGGTGCGGGAGGTCCTGCGGGAGTATCGGCCGTCCATCATCTATCATGCGGCGGCCTACAAGCACGTCCCGGTGATGGAGATGCATCCCGTTGAAGCGGTGAAGACGAACGTCATGGGGACGCGCATCCTGGCCGAGACGGCGGCGGAATTCGGCGTGGAGCGGTTCGTGCTGGTTTCCACCGACAAGGCGGTGCGCCCGACGAACGTGATGGGCGCGACCAAGCGGGTCGCGGAGCTGGTCATCCACAACATGAACGGCTCGGGCAATTCCACGATATTCATCGCCGTGCGGTTCGGCAACGTTCTCGGGAGCGTCGGCAGCGTGGTGCCGATCTTCCGGAGACAGCTCGAGACGACGGGGAAGCTCACGGTCACCCACTCCGAGGCCTCGCGCTATTTCATGCTGATCCCCGAGGCGGCGGGGCTCATCCTCCAGGCGGGGGCGATGGGGCAGGGGGGCGAGATCTTCGTCCTCGACATGGGCGAGCCGGTCAAGATCGTCGACCTCGCGAAGAACCTGATCCGCCTGTCCGGCAAGGAGCTGGGCGTGGACGCCGAGATCGTGTTCACGGGACTGCGCCCCGGCGAGAAGCTGCACGAGGAGCTGATCATCGAGGGAGAGGACGTGTGCCGCACCTCCCACCCGAAGGTCATGAAGCTGATCGGCAGCGAGGTGATGCCCCCTTCATGGCAGCGGCTGCTCGGCGAGCTGGACGAGCTGGCCCGGCTCGGGGACCGGTTCGGCGTCGTCGGGAAGCTCGACACCCTCGTGAAAGGGTATACGCCTGCGTACGAGTTCCATAACCAGCGGACCGGCTTCCCCGCGGAGGATCCCCGGCCGGCCGCCGTCCTCTCCACGTCCAAATCGGTACATTAAAACGTCAGAACCGGGACGGTCCAGAGAACTTCCGCAAAAGTGGGACCGACCTCATCGCTGTCCC
>JBFLWB010000034.1 GCA_040758155.1 Thermodesulfobacteriota bacterium | reverse complement strand
CCGCTTCTCAGAAGTCCGTTCTTCATGGATTTGATCGATACGGCCGCATTTCCTCCTCCGATCGTGTCTTCCGACTACTCGACCGGTTTTCTTGCGACCGTTTCTTTCGATTTCATAAACTCAGACCAGAGCCAATTTGTTTTCTTTGACGTTACATCGCTGATGCAGCAGGCCCAAGCGCTTTTGCTCCCGTCTTTCCGGGTTCGGATCGGGTTCGATAATAATGTTTTTAACAGCGATCTCACCAAGACCCGGGGGCTTGTGGAAATCGAAGATGGCCCGAATCCGGCATTTGCCCCCGAACTGGTTGTTGAGTTCTTCTAGTGCTATTAAGATAAAGTCGGCTGTGTGCCGATATTTAGGTTTTTTGATGTAATATTTACCCGTGCCGGCCACGAAAACGCGGAAAAAGATCGCCGACCTGGGCGCGGTTGCGGCGGGCCTGGCCCACGAGATCCGCAACCCGCTGAATTCCCTCTACATCAACAGCCAGCTCCTCGAGGAGATGCTCGCCGAGCTGCCGGAATCTTCCGTTCCCCAGAAGGAGGAGCTTCTCTCCCTCGTCCGGGCCAACATGAAGGTGACGCAGCGGCTGAACGACACCCTCTCGGGCTTCCTGCGGTTCGCGCGGCCGCCGGCGATGGAGCTTTCGCTCGCCGACCTGAACCGGGTCGTCGCGGAGGTGCTGCGCTTCCTCGACGTCGACTTCGCCTACCACGGAATCTCCCTGAAGGTCCGTTACCACGCCTCGCCGCTGCCGCTGCTGGCGGACGACAAACAGCTCAAGCAGGCGCTGCTGAACCTGCTCCTGAACGCGCAGGAGGCGCTGGACAAGGAGGAGAAGGAGATTCGCGTGGCCACCGGCGTGCGGGGCGGCCGCCCGTTCGTGCGGATCCAGGACAACGGCCGCGGCATTTCCCGGAACGAACGCAGGCACATCTTCCGGATCTTCTACACCACGCGCCGGGACGGAAGCGGGCTGGGGCTGCCCATCGTCCGGCAGATCATCCACCAGCACGGGGGGAAGATCTCGCTCCGCAGCCGGGAGGGGGCCGGCACGACGGTGACCGTCTCCCTGCCCTTCGAGGCGCAGTTCCGCGCCATGTTCCCTGGGCGTCTCCCTCTGGCGCTCCCCGCGGGGACCGGCCGATGACCGGGCACGGACGGGTCTTCGTCTTCGACGACGACGCGGACAGTCTCCGGAGCGTCGTCGCGGCGCTTCGCCGGGACGGCTTCGAGGTGCTGCCGTTTTCGGACCCGAAGCAGGGGCTGGAGCGCCTGGCCGCCGAGGGCGGGGACGTGGTGGTCACCGACCTGCGGATGCCCGGGATCACGGGGATGGAGGTGCTGCGTCACGTGACGAAGTCGAATCCCGGCGTCCCCGTGGTGGTCCTCACCGCGTACGGCACGGTCGAGGGGGCGGTCGAGGCGGTGCGCTCCGGCGCCTCCGACTTCCTGATGAAGCCCGTCGAGATCCCGCGCCTGCGGGCCGCCGTCTTCAAGGCGGTCAAGGAGCGCGGGATGCACCGGGAGATCGAGCGTCTGCGGGAGGAGGCGGGACATCCTCCCGGGGTGGAGGGGATCCTGGGCGCCTCCCGCGCGATGGAGGAAGTCCTCCGGAAGATCCGGCTGGTCGCCCCCACGCGGATGAACGTGCTCATCACGGGGGAGAGCGGGACGGGGAAGGAGCTGGTCGCCCGGGCGATCCACGATCTGAGTCCCAGGGCGGGGCGTCCCTTCCTGCCGCTGAACTGCGCCGCGATCCCCGAGACGCTCCTCGAGTCCGAGCTGTTCGGCCACGAGAAGGGCGCCTTCACGGGCGCCACGGCCTCCCGCCCTGGGAAGTTGGAGAGCGCTGAAGGGGGGACGCTGTTCCTCGACGAGGTGGGCGACGTCTCCCCGGCGATCCAGGCGAAGCTGCTGCGCGCCATCGAGCAGAAGGAGGTGCTGCGGGTCGGCAGCTCCCAGGTGCTCAAGGTCGACGTCCGGATCCTGGCCGCCACGAACCGTGAGCTGAAGGCGCTGGTGGAGGAGAAGGCGTTCCGCGAGGACCTTTATTACCGGCTGAACGTCTTCGGCATCCAGGTGCCGCCGCTCCGCGAGCGACGGGAGGACATCCCGAAGCTGGCCGAGCATTTCCTGGAACTCCTGTCCCGGGAAAACGCGCTGCCTCGCAAGCTCCTCGCCCCCGCCGCGCTCAAGGCGCTCCTGTCGTACTCCTGGCCCGGGAACGTCCGGCAGCTCCGCAACGCGATCGAGACCGCAATGCTCGTCAGCGCCGGGGAGACGATCGGCCCCGAAGATCTCCCCGTCGAGATCACGCACACGGCGGTTCCGCCGTCCTCCGCCGGACCGATCCCGCTGCCCGCCTCGCGCACGCTGACCGAGATCGAGCGCGACGCCATCCGCGACGCCCTGGCCAAGACCGGCGGCAACAAGACCCAGGCCGCCAAGCTGCTGGGTATCGCCCTCCGCACCCTCCACCGCAAGATCAAGGAGTTGGAGCGTTAGAACGGGGACGTTCCTGAATCAGCAGAACTTCCGCAGAACCGGGACAGAGATGGGCTGGACCGTGCAGTTTTGGCACAGCTTGCCCGCCCAGGATACTGCCATAATGACATACCCATGAGGTCCTCCTTTCCGATTCCTGGCGCAGTTAATCATTAAATCAAAAAAATACAGGTAGTTATAAAGGTCAGGCCATTTTGGGCCGATTGGCATGAGACTTGATGTGTCGTTGTTCCGGAGGGATCGAAGGATGGCACAGACGGCCGGATGGAAAGTGGTGATGATCGCCGACGCGATGGCCGACGATTTCACCCCCATGGCGCCGGTCCTCGGCCTCCTGTCGGACGCGGGGGCGTTTCCCGAGCTGTGGAACGACGGCCCCGAGGGGCTCCGGCGATCGATCGCCGAGGAGGCGGATCTGGTAGTGGTCGACCTGGACACCCCGTCCCTCTGCGGCATGGACGCGCTGCTGCGGATCGCGCAGGTCGCGTCCCGCATCCCGGTGATCCTGCTGGCGCGGAAGGCCGGGATCGAACGGCGGATGTGGGCGCTCGAATCGGGCGCAGTGGGCATGGTGACGAAGCCGGTGGACGGCCGGGCGCTGTTCCGGTTCATCGATAAATTACTGAAGACCATATAACCGGGGGAGGTATCGAAGCGATGGCGAAAATCATCGGAATTGACCTGGGGACCACGAACTCCGTCGTGGCCGTGATGGAAGGGGGCGAGCCCAAGGTCCTCATCAACGAGGAAGGGAGCCGCCTGACTCCGTCGGTCGTGGGGTTCGCCAAGGACGGACAGATCCTTGTGGGCCAGGTCGCCAAGCGGCAGGCGGTGCTGAACCCGGAGAACACGATCTTCTCCATCAAGCGGTTCATGGGGCGCCGGTACGATGAAGTCGGCGAGGAGACCCGTCTCGTCCCTTACAAGGTGGCCCAAGGGCCGAACCAGGACGCGCGCGTCCTCGCCGGCGGCAAGGAATACACCCCGCAGCAGGTCTCCGCGCTGGTCCTCGGGAAGCTGAAGAAGGCCGCGGAGACCTACCTCGGCGAGCCGGTCAAGCAGGCGGTCATCACGGTGCCCGCGTACTTCAACGATTCCCAGCGGCAGGCGACCAAGGACGCCGGCACGATCGCGGGGCTGGAAGTGCTCCGGATCATCAACGAGCCCACCGCGGCGGCGCTGGCGTACGGCCTCGACCGGAAGAAGAACGAGCTGATCGCCGTGTTCGACTTCGGCGGCGGCACCTTCGACATCTCCATCCTCGAGGTGGGCGACAACGTCGTCGAGGTCAAGTCCACCAACGGGGACACCCACCTGGGCGGCGACAACCTCGACCAGCGGCTGATCGAGTGGATCATCGCGGAGTTCAAGAAGGACCAGGGGATCGACCTGTCGAAGGACCGGACCGCGCTGCAGCGGCTGAAGGAGGCGGCGGAGAAGGCCAAGATCGAGCTCTCCTCGACGATGGAATCGGAGATCAGCCTGCCGTTCATCACGGCGGACGCATCCGGCCCGAAGCATCTGCAGATGAAGCTTTCGCGGGCGAAGTTCGAGCAGATGGTGCAGGACATCCTCGACCGGACGCTCAAGCCGTGCGAGAACGCGCTCCGCGACGCGGGGATCTCCGCCTCGAAGATCGACGAGGTGGTGCTGGTGGGCGGCTCCACGCGCATCCCGAAGGTCGTCGAGATGGTCAAGAAGTTCTTCGGGAAGGACCCGCACCAGGGCGTCAACCCCGATGAGGTGGTCGCGGCGGGGGCGGCCGTGCAGGCCGGCGTCCTGGGCGGAGAGGTCAAGGACCTGCTGCTGCTCGACGTGACCCCGCTGTCGCTGGGCATCGAGACGCTGGGCGGCGTGATGACGAAGCTCATCGAGCGCAACTCGACGATCCCGATGCGCAAGAGCGAGGTCTTCACCACGGCGGCGGACAGCCAGCCGAGCGTCGAGATCCACGTGCTGCAGGGCGAGCGGGAGATGGCGGGAGACAACCGCACGCTGGGGCGGTTCCACCTCGACGGCATCCCGCCGGCACCCCGCGGCGTCCCGCAGATCGAGGTGACGTTCGACATCGACGCGAACGGCATCCTCCACGTGAACGCGAAGGACAAGGGGACGGGGAAGGAGCAGAAGATCACGATCACGGCGTCCACGGGGCTCGACAAGAGCGACATCGACAAGATGGTCAAGGAGGCCGAGGCGCACGCGGCGGAAGACCGCAAGCACAAGGCGGCCATCGAGGCGCGCAACCACCTCGACTCCCTGGTCTACAACACGGAGAAGACGCTGAAGGAGAACCGCGAAAAGGTGCCGGCCGACGTGGCCTCCAAGGTCGACGCGGCGCTTGCGGAGGCAAGGGAAGCGCTCAAGTCCGAGGACGAGACCGTGCTGAAGAACGCGGCGGACAAGCTGATCAAGGAGTCGCACGCCCTCGCGGAGCACATGTACAAGCAGGCGGCCTCCGCTTCGGCGGGACCCGCTCCGGGGGCAGAGGCGCCCGGCGGCAAGGCCGCGGAAGGGGACGTGGTCGACGCGGAATACGAAGACCCGGCGAAGAAGTGACCGGGGACAACATAAAGGGGGCCGCCCGCGGAGGCGGCAAAAGGAGGAAGACATGACGATCGTACGGTTTTGGGATCCGATGAAGGAGCTCTCGGCGATGCAGAACCGGATGAACCGCATCTTCGGGGAAACGTTCGGGCCTTCCATGACCCAGGCCGAACCGCCGCTGGCCGGGACCTGGTCGCCCTCGGTCGACATATACGAGACGGACCAGGAGATCGTCCTCAAGGTCGAGCTCCCGGGCGTGCCGAAGGAGCAGGTCCACGTGGAGGTCGACGACGGGACGCTGCACCTCAAGGGGGAGCGGAAGATCGAGAAAGAGGTGAAGGAGGAGAACTACCACCGGGTGGAGCGCGTCTACGGGCCCTTCCACCGCTCCTTCTCGCTGCCCGACACGGTCGATCCCGAGAAGGTGCGCGCGGAGCTCAAGGACGGCGTCCTCGAGCTGCGGCTCGGCAAGCGGGAGCAGGCGAAGCCGCGGCAGATCCAGGTCGGCGTGAACTGAAGGCCGAGAGGAGGGAGAGAAATGGCGATCGTTCGTTGGTGGGACCCGATGCGGGACATCTCCTCCATCCAGGAGAAGATGAACCAGCTCTTCGACGACACCCTGGCCCGCACGCGCGGGCGTGACGAGGGGTTGGGGACCGGGATGTGGACCCCCGCGGTGGACATCTACGAGAGCAACGACGCGGTCGTCGTCAAGGCCGAGGTCCCCGGCCTGACGAAGGACCAGATCGGGATCGAGGTGAAGGACGGGCTGCTCACCCTGAAGGGCGAGCGCAAGGTCGAGAAGGAGGTCAAGGAGGAGAACTACCACCGGATCGAGCGCGCCTACGGCACGTTCCAGCGGGCGTTCTCCATGCCGGCCACCGTCGACCAGGAGAAGATCACCGCGACCCTCAAGAACGGCGTTCTCGAGCTGATCCTTCCCAAGAAGGAGCAGGCGAAGAAGAAGCAGATCAACGTCGCGGTGAAGTAGATCGGCAGGACCGTCGGACGCGGGCGACCCGGGGGATCCCGGGCGTCCGCGCCGTCATGACGGCCGGGGGAAACCGATGGATCCGGGAAAGAATTATTACGAGATCCTGGGAGTCCCGGAGAGCGCCTCCACGGACGAGATCCGGAAGGCGTTCCGCCGCATGGCCAAAAAGCATCATCCCGACGTCAACCGGGGCGACAAGTCGGCCGAGGCGCGCTTCAAGGAGATCAACGAGGCGCACGAGGTCCTGAGCGATAAGAAAAAGCGGGGGGAATACGACGCGATCCGCAAGGGCGCGTTCACCGGCGGCCCCTTCGCGGGAGATCCTTTCGGGGGAGGGGGATTCCGCGCCGGCGGGCGGCCGACCGGGGGGTTCGGGGCCGGGTCGTTCGATTTCGGGGACATCCTCGGGCAGTTCTTCCGCGACGAGGAGGCCGGAGCTTCCCGATCGGGCATGGGCGAGGACGTCCGCGTGGAGGTCTCGGTCGATTTCCTCGACATGATCCGCGGCGGCGTCCGGGAGATCCGGTATCGCAAGCCGAAGAGCTGCTCCGGGTGCGGCGGCACCGGCAGGTCGGGACGGAGGGGCTGCCCGGTCTGCTTCGGCCACGGAGTGACGGAATCGGAAGAACGGGTGAAGATAAAGATCCCCGCGGGCGCTCGGGACGGCGCGAAGATCCGGGTTTCGTCCTCCGACCTGGTCGTCGAGCTGAAGATGCTGCCGCACTCCTATTTCCGGAGGGAAGGGAACGATATCTACCTGGACGTTCCGCTCCGCTTCTCTGAGGCGGTGAAGGGGGCCAAGATCGAAGTTCCGACCGTGGACGGCCCGGTCATGGTGACGGTCCCGCCGGGCTCCTCCAGCGGAAGGAAGCTGCGCCTCAAGGGGAAAGGAGCGCCCGTTCCCGGCACGACGGAGCGCGGGGACCAGTTCGTGGTGCTCAATGTGGCGGTCCCGAAATCGGCTTCGGAGGAGCTTCTGAAGCTCGTGGACCGGATGGCGCAATACGAGGACCCGGATCTTCGGAAGGGGTGGAACTGAAACGTATATAATGGAATCAATTATTAATGGGGGACGTCGGAGGAAATGATGGGCAATACGGTGAAAACGACCTTCCTGCTTGCGCTGTTGACGGTGCTGTTCGTGCTGATCGGGAAGGCGATCGGCGGGCAGTCCGGGATGATCTTCGCCTTCGGGCTGGCCGTCGTGATGAACGTGGGCTCCTACTGGTTTTCCGACAAGATCGTCCTGCGGATGTACGGCGCGCGGGAAGTGACGGAGAGCGAAGCGCCGCAGCTTCACGGCATGGTCCGCCGGCTGTCGCTGGCGGCGGGCGTCCCGATGCCGAAGGTCTATATCATGGACCAGGAATCGCCCAACGCGTTCGCCACCGGGCGCAACCCGCAGCACGCGGCGGTGGCGGTGACGTCAGGGATCCTGCGGATCCTGACGCCCGACGAGCTCGAGGGGGTGCTTGCCCACGAGATGGCGCACGTGCGGAACCGGGACATCCTGATCCAGACGGTGGCGGCCACCATGGCGGGCGCGATCATGATGCTGGCGAACATGGCGAGATTCGCGGCGATTTTCGGCGGCGGACGGGACGACCGCGAGGGCGGCGGAGGGATGTTCCAGATGCTCGCGCTTGCGATCCTGGCGCCCCTGGGGGCGATGCTCATCCAGATGGCGGTCTCCCGGTCGCGGGAGTACCTTGCGGACGAGACGGGGGCGAAGTTCTGCGGGAGACCGGAGTCGCTGGCCCGGGCGCTCGAGAAGATCTCGGGCTGGTCGCAGCGGGTTCCGATGGACGCCTCCCCGGCCACGGCCCACATGTTCATAATGAGCCCGCTGACCGGCGGCGGCATCATGAGCCTTTTCAGCACCCATCCGCCCGTCGAGAAGCGGATCGAGCGGCTGCTCGCGATGCGGGGGCTGTAACGACATGATGGAGATTTCGTTCTACCGGGAAAAGCTGTCCGAGTCGGGTCACCGGGTGCTGAACGCCTCGATCGAGGAGTCGCAGCGGCGGCACCACTATTACCTCGGGCTCGAGCATCTGTTCATCGCGTTCGCCGAGGAGGAGAAGGCGCTGTTCCGCGAGCTCATGGGCTCCATCGGGCTCAACGTCGAGGCGGTCCAGTACTCGGTCAACGAGCACCTCAACATCTCCCGCCAGTACCTGGGCGTCGGGCTGAAGGTGCCTCCGGCGACGAAGCAGGTGTTCCGGGTGGCGTGGGAGACGGCGCAGCGGAACCGGCGGTCGCAGATCGACGCCTCCGACCTGTTCCTCGGCATCTTCCACGAGGTGCAGTCCATCCCCGCGCGGATCCTGAAGAGCTACGGGGTCGACCCGTCCGTGGCGCTCAGCCGGTTCTCAGCGCAGCTCCGCAGCCGGGAGGAGAAGGTCGAGGAGTTCCGGAAGCGGTACGAGCTCCCGGCGAACCTGCGGACCTTCGCCGTCAACCTCAACCTCCTCGCCCGGGAGGGGAAGATCCCTCCCATCATCGGCAGGGACGCGGAGATCGACCAGATCCTCGAGTACCTGTGCCACAAGGACCGGTGCAATTCCGTCATGATCCTCGGCGATCCCGGCGTGGGGAAGACCGCCGTGGTCGAGGGGCTGGCGATGCGGCTCGAGTACGAGCCGCACCGGGTGCCGGAGCGGCTGCGGGGGCACCAGATCGTCAACCTGCAGATGAACACCGTGGTGGCCGGGACCGTGTTCCGCGGCATGTTCGAGGACCGCATCGAGAAGGTCATCGCCGAGGTCAAGGAGCGCAGGAACATCATCCTGTTCGTCGACGAGGCGCACACGCTGGTCGGGGCGGGTTCCGCCATGGGCGTGCCGTCCGACGCCGCGAACATCTTCAAGTCGGCGCTGGCGCGCGGCGAGGTGCAGATCATCGGCGCCACGACGGGCACCGAGTACAAGGAGATCGTCCAGGAGGACGAGGCGCTCGCCCGCCGGTTCCGCGTGGTCAGGATCGGCGAGCCGACGCTCGAGGAGACCCGCGAGATCCTGATGGGGCTCAAGCCCCGGCTGGAGGCGAACTACGGGGTGACCGTCCTCGACGAGGCGATCGAGTTCGCGCTCTCCATGTCCGACCGGTACGCCCGGTCGCTGCGGCTGCCGGACAAGGTGATCAACTGGCTCGACACCGCGTGCGTCCGGGTGGAGATCCGCGGGGACGAGGAGAAGGAGGTCACGGCGAGGGACGTCCTGGGGGTCATCTCGAGCGAGACGAAGAATCCCTCGGACATCATCCGCCGCGACGTGATCGACCGGTTCCGGGACATCGAGGAGCACATCTCCCGGCGGCTCGTCGGGCAGCGGGAGGCCGTCGCCGCGGTGGCCAAGGCGCTGCGGATGAACAAGGGGCCGCTGAAGGCGAACATCTACCGGCCGGACGGCGTGCTGATGTTCCTCGGCCCCACCGGCGTGGGCAAGACGGAGATGGCCAAGGCGCTCGCGGAGTACCTTTTCGGCGACGAGCGGCAGCTCATCCGCGTGGACATGTCCGAATATCGCGACGGCGCGCTGGCGGTCGACAAGCTCATCGGCATGCCGCGCGGCATCGTGGGGTCGGAGCGCGGCGGGATCCTGACGAACCAGGTGCGGGACAACCCGTACAGCGTGGTGCTGCTCGACGAGATCGAGAAGGCGGACACCTACGTCCACAACCTCTTCCTCCAGGTCTTCGACGAGGGATGGCTGACCGACGGCCGCGGGAAGAAGGTGTACTTCTCCGACACGATCATCATCATGACGAGCAACCTGGGCGCGGACGAGCTTTCGAAGCTCAGCCGCCCGATGGGGTTCGGCGAGGGGGCCGTCGACTTCGAGCCGGTCCGCAAGGCCGTCCTGAAGGCGGCGGAGAACCGGTTCACGCCGGAATTCATCAACCGCCTCGACGACATCGTCGTCTTCGCCCCCCTGTCGTTCGAGGAGGTCCGGCGGATCGCATCGCTCTACCTCGACTCGATCGCCAGGATGATGGCCGCCCAGGGCAAGACCTTGACCGTCTCGGACGCCGCCCTCTCGGCGCTCGCGCGCACGGGCTTCTCCGTGAAGTACGGCGCCCGGTTCCTGAAGCGCGGGATCGACGAGAAGGTGAAGATGCCCGTTACGCTGCACTGGAAGGAATCCGACCACTTCGCCGTCGAGGAGATCGGCGGGGAGCCGGTCGTAATAACGCAAAAGGTGACCGTCTAATGGCCGACGAAAAGGAAGACAAGGGGTTTCGCGTGATCGACCGCAGGGGCGGGGAGGCGCCGTCCCAGGCGCCGCCTCCTCCTCCGGAGCCGCCGAAAGCGCCTTCCGGGGGGAACCCGCAGGGAGCGGCGGGTGTCCAAGAGGGTAAAAGCGGTGCGGGGAAAGGCGCCGTTCCCCAAGGTCCCCCGCAGTTCCTCGACCTGGTCGAGTCGCTCCAGATGGGCGTGATGGCGAACCTCGGCATGCTCCAGTTGCCGGACGGCAGGCGTTCGCCGGTGAACCTGCGCGAAGCCCAGAACCTGATCGACATCATCGGGATCCTGCAGGAGAAGACCAAGGGGAACCTGGACGCCACCGAGGAATCGGTCCTGCGGGACGGGCTCTACCAGCTCCGCATGGCCTTCCTCGCGGTCCAGAAGGCGACCATCCCGGACCTCGGAAAGGGAGGTAGCGTATAGTGGTCAAGAAAGGCAGGGTCCTCGTTCTCCTGGCCGCGGCCGTGGCCGCGGGGATCGTCCTGGCGTCCGCGTTGGATCTATCTCCGTTGACGCACGCCCTGACGGGAGGGAAGGGGAAGGCGGCCGTAGTGCCGGCGGCGGCTCCCGCGCCGGCGCAGCTTCCGTCCGCGGGGTCGGGCGTCCGGCTGGTCCCCGTCGACATCTCCGCGCTCGTGAAGAGCGTGTCGCCCGCGGTGGTCAACATCTCCACCACCCAGGTGGTGAAGTTCCAACGGCCGCAGCTTCGATCCCCGTTCGGGCGGCAGGATCCGTTCGACGAGTTCTTCCGCGATTTCTTCGGCAACATGCCCCGGGAGCAGAAGCGGCGCTCTCTCGGCTCGGGATTCATCGTCTCCGACGACGGCTACATCCTCACGAACAGCCACGTCGTGGAAAGGGCCGACGAGGTCACCGTGACGCTCCTCGACAAGGAGGAGTACAAGGCGAAGGTCGTGGGGGCGGACCCGAAGACCGACATCGCCCTCATCAAGATCGCCGCGAAGAAGAAGCTCCCGCACGTCGACCTCGGCAGCAGCGAGAAGCTGGAGGTGGGCGAGTGGGTGATGGCGATCGGCAATCCCTTCGGCCTCGGGCACACGGTGACCGCCGGGATCGTCAGCGCGAAGGGGCGGATCATCGGCTCGGGCCCGTACGACGACTTCATCCAGACCGATGCTTCGATCAACCCGGGCAACTCCGGCGGGCCGCTCTTCAACCTCAGGGGCGAGGTCGTCGGGATCAACACCGCGATCGTCCAGGGAGGGCAGGGGATCGGATTCGCCACGCCGATCCAGATGGCCAAGGCGATCTTAGGGCAGCTCAAGGACAAGGGGAAGGTGACCCGCGGGTGGCTCGGCGTGTTCATCCAGCCGCTCACTCCCGAACTGGCCGAGAACCTGGGAGTGCGCGGCAGGAAAGGGGCGCTGGTCGCCGACGTGACGAAGGACGGCCCCGCGGAGAAGGCGGGGATCAGGTCGGGCGACCTCATCACGGTCTTCAACGGGAAGGAGATCGGGGACGAGCACGAGCTCCCCGGGATGGTGGCGGGGATCAGGCCCGGCACCAAGGTCACCGTCAAGGTGGTCCGCGAGGGGAAGGAGCTTTCCATCTCGGCGACCATCGCCGAGATGGAGGGGGAGCCCTCGCTGCGCGCCTCCGCCGAATCCGAGACGGCGAAGGGGACCGGGCTGACGGTCCAGGAGATCACGCCGGAGCTCGCCAAGAGGCTCGACATCTCGAACGCCAAGGGCGTGCTGGTCACCTCCGTGGAGAGCGGATCTCCCGCGGACAACGGCGGGTTCCAGGAAGGGGACATCATCCGGCAGGTCAACGGGCAGCCGGTCCCGGGCGCGGCCGAGTTCTCGAAGCTGATGACCAGGTTCAAGGGGGACAAGACGATCCGGTTCCTCGTCGAGCGGGGAGAGGTCCGGCTGATTCTCGCCATATCGACAAAGTAACGACCGCCGGTAATTCGCGGGCGCCCGGGGACCTCCGGGCGCCCTGTTTCCCCCTGTCGCAATATGAGGTTTTCGGAGGATATCGATGATATCGATGGACAAGCTCACCGTG
>JBFLWB010000033.1 GCA_040758155.1 Thermodesulfobacteriota bacterium | reverse complement strand
TCCCGTCGGCGCGCTGCAGGACCGCCTTGCGGGTCTGGTCGTGCTGGACCTGCCCGGGGACCGTGAAGACCTTGAGCTTGATCCTGAGCCCGCTCGGCGCCACGAGGTGGAAGGGGAGCAGGTCGAAGAAGATCGTCCGGTCGTTCTTCGTGTCGAGGACCATGAGGTTCCCCCTGCCGTCCTTCGGCAGCAGGTCGTGGAGGCGCATCAGGTTCGTCGTCTTCCCCGAGAGGGCGGGGCCGTAGTATACGACCTTCAGGACGAGCCGCCGATCGGTTTCGTCGTACTCGATCATCTGGCTCCCTTCTTCCTGAAGACGAAGACCCCCGTGCCCGTCGGATCGAGCTCCAGGTGGCGGGTCAGCGCGGACAGCGCCGCGCCTTCCAGGACGGTTCCCGCGCGCAGCAGCAGGACGCCCGTCCCGCTCAGGGCGTCCCGGGACAGGACCATCCCCGCCCGGAGCGCCGGGACGCCGACCGCCACCTCGTAAGCGTCCGTTTCCACCCGCGCGCGGGAGAGGATTTCGGGGACGACCTTCTCCGAATGGGGGACCAGGCCCGGGTCGATCCGCCCGGCGTCCGTTTCCCCGCGCACCGCCTTGAGGACGAGCTCCGGCGCGTTGGCTCCCCGGCACTTCGACATCTCCCGGTCCGCGAAGTCGGCCAGCGCAAGGATCCGCGCGCCGAGGGGAATCGCCTGGCCCCGGAGGCCGTCGGGGAAACCGGCGCCGTCCCACCGTTCGTGGTGGTGCCTGATCAGCACCCCCGCCGACCGCAGCGCCTCGATGCTGTCCACGACCGTCTGCCCGCGGACGGGGTGTTCCTTGTACGCGCTCCGCTGCGCGGGCGTCATGGCCGCTACCCCGCCGGGCGGAATGGCTTCTGCCCCGACGACCTTGCCGATGTCGTGGATGAGCGCCGCGACCCGGACCGTCTCGATTTCCTCGGCGGGAAGGCCGGCCGCGGCCGCCAACGCCTCCGCCAGCGCGGACACGTTGCGGGAATGGTGCCTCTCCGACGGGTCCCGGAGCTCGATCAGCCCCGCGAAGGAAGCCAGGGTGTCGTCGAACGACTTCTTCAGCCGGCCGTTCATCTCCTCGAGCGCCTTGTTCCGGTTGGCGATCTCGATGGTCTGCTCCTGGACCCGCCACTCCAGTTCGGCGTTCCACTCCTTCAGCTCTTCGTTCTGGCGCCGGACGACCCGTTCGAGCCGACGGTTCTCCTGGATCAGCTTGAACTGCCGCGCGGCGTCCCGGACGATCTGGATGAGCTCGTCATCCTGCCACGGCTTGGCGACATACCGGTATGCCCCGCCCATGTTGATTGCGTCGACGACGGCATTGAGGTCCGCGTATCCCGTGAGCAGGATCCGAAGCGTATCCGGGGACATCCGCATGGCCTGCGCCAGGAACTCGGTGCCCTGCATCGAGGGCATCCTCTGGTCCGACACGATGACGCCGACGTCCGCGGCGGTGCGCAGTACCTCCAGCCCCTCCTCCCCCGAGCCCGCCGTCAGGACCTCGTACGGCTCGTCCATGAAAAGCCGGTCCAGCGCCTTGAGAATGTTCTTCTCGTCGTCGACGAAAAGCACTTTGACGGGCGCCGCGAATCCGCTGTCAGACATCCGCCGCCTCCCGGCCGAGGAACAGGGCGACCAGGCGCGGATCGAGCTGCGCGCCGGCGACCTCTTCGAGGATCTTCCGGGCCGTGTCGGCCGGGACTCCCTTCCGGTACGGACGATCGGAGATCAGGGCGTCGTAGGTGTCCGCGACGGCGACGATCCGCGCCTCGAGCGGGATCCGCTCCCCGGCGAGCCCCATCGGGTATCCCTTTCCGTCCCAACGCTCGTGGTGGTGCAGCACGATGTCCGTGACGGCGCGCGGGAGGCCCGCCTGGCGGGCCACCTCGGCCCCCCAGAACGGGTGCTGGCGGACGACGGCCTTCTCCTCCCCGCCGAGAGGCCCCTCGAAATTGAGGATCGCCTCCGGGACGCCGATCTTCCCGCAATCGTGGAGCCAGCTCCCCTGCTCGATCTCCTTCAGGACCGCCTCCCCCAGCCCGAGCGCCTTTCCGATCGACTGCGCGAAGAACGCCACCCGGTCGCAATGCCCGCGGGTGTAATGGTCCTTGAGCTCGATCATCTGGGCGATGGTGCGAAGCGTCGCCGCGTCGCCCGCCTGTAGCGAGCGCACCGTACGGAAGCGCAGCAGGCCGGCGTCCATGGCCTGGAGGAACTCCTCGTTGCTCCACGGCTTGACCAGGAACCGGAAGACCTCCCCCCGGTTGATCGCCTCGACGGCGGTGCGCAGGTCCGCATACCCCGTCATGAGGATCCGAGCGGCGTCGGGACGGAGCTCCTTCGCGCGGGAGAGGAGCTCGATGCCCCGCATACCGGGCATCATGTTGTCCGAGACGATCACCGCGACGTCGTGCTCCTCCAGCAGCCGGAGGGCATCCTCCCCGCGCTCCGCTTCGAGGACTTCCAGGTCCATTTCGGTCAGCACGCGCCGCAGCGCCTTCAGGATGTTGGCCTCGTCGTCCACGAGCAGGACCGGTTCACCCACGCGCCGTTCCCTCCTTGAGGACAACGGCGATCCTCCGGGCGGATCCCCCCGCGGGAAGCCGGTACGCCCAGGCCTCCCCCGCTTCCCAGGCGCGATGGAGAGGGCCTTCCTCCCCGGCCTTCAGCCGAAGGACGAGGCTGGCCGCCTCTTCCGGAAGGAAGGTCGCCGGTTCGTACCTGTCCCCGTCCCGGCCGCAGCGCTTCGCCCGGTCCTTCGCCTCCCGGTTGCTGAGGAAGACCTTCCCCGCCTCGTCCATGGCCACGACGGGGAAGGGGAGGTGATCGACGAGGGTGTCCACGCAGGGCTGCGCGGCGCCCTCCTCGAAGTTCCGCGCCACCTCCCTCAATCTCGCGTTCTCGCGGTGCAGGTCGTACCGCTCGAGCGCGTTGGCGATCGTCATGCGAAGCTCTTCGTCGGACCACGGTTTCGGTATGAACTTGTAGATCTGCCCCTCGTTGATCGCGTCCACGACGGAGCACGTGTCCGCGTACCCGGACATGACCATGCGGACCGCATCCGGCCAGCGCTCCCGGACCTGCTTCAGAAACTCCACGCCGTTCATCCCGGGCATCCGGTAGTCCGAGATGACGACCTGGACCGGCGACATCTCCTCGAGGACCGCGATCCCTTCCGCTCCCGACGGGGCGGTGAGAATCTCGTATTCCTCGTCCATGAAGGCGCGCGACAGCGCCCGGAGGGTGTTCCTTTCGTCGTCCACGCACAGGATGCGGCGCTGTCTCAACGGATCACCTCGGTTCCACGAGCGGAATGCGCACCGTGAAGATCGATCCCTTCCCCAATTCGCTCTCCACGAGGATCTTCCCGCCGTGCTTTTCTACAATGTCGTACGCGATGGAAAGGCCCAGGCCGGTCCCTTTGCCGACCTCCTTCGTCGTGTAGAACGGCTCGAAGATCCGGTCCAGGACGTCGCGCGGGATCCCGCATCCCGTATCCGAGACGGAAACGCAGGCGAAGCCGTCTTCCGCCCAGCTCCGGACCCGGATCTCTCCCTGCTTTTCGATCGCCTGGGCGGCGTTCACGAGAAGGTTCATCAGGACCTGGTTGATCTGCTGCGGGTAGCAGCGGGTCAGCGGGATCTCCCCCAGCTCCTTGACGAGGTTCGCCTTGTACTTGATCTCGTTCCACACTATGCGGATCGTGCTCTCAAGGCACTCGTTGATGTCGGCATGCTTGGACTCGGCCTGGTCCACCCGGGAGAAGCTCTTCAGGTTCAGGACGATCCCACGGACCCGCTCCGCGCCTTCCAGCGATTCCTCGATCAGGGACCGGATGTCCCCCTGGATGTCGGCGATCCGGTTCTCGGCCCGCGCCTTCCGCACCTCCTCGACCTCCCCGACCGAATTCCGGAGGGCGTTGTCCTGCGCCTCGATGAAACGCGACAGCCGGTCGGCGTATTTCTGCAGCGTCCTCAGGTTGCTCGCGATGAATCCCATCGGATTGTTGATCTCGTGCGCCACGCCCGCCGCAAGCTGCCCGATCGAAGCCATCTTCTCCTGCTGAAGGATGTGCATCTTGGACTTCTTGAGCGCGTTGTACGCCTCGGTGAGCTTCGCGTTGTTCGCCTCGATCTCGTCCAGGATCCGCTTTCTTTCGGTAACGTCCTGGAGGATGACGACGTTGCCGTTGGACTTCTCGTTTTCGGCCGGGACGACCCCGTCGGCCCTCCAGGTGAAGGGATTGCACCGGATGTGGTACCAGCATCCGGTGTCCTCCCGGAAGACCTCGGCTTCCTGCGTCTCCGCGAGGGCGACGGAAACGTTCCTCTCGCGGAGAAAATCCTCGACCTTCCCGCCGATGACCTCGAGGAAACCCCGGCCGACGAACTTCTGGAACGAGCGGTTGCACCTCCGGACCCGGAAATCCTCGTCGGTGAAGACGATCATGTCCCGGACGCAGTCGATCGCCCCTTCCAGCTCGCGCTTCGCGAAGCTGATCTGATCGACGAGCCGGGTGAGCTCCCGATGCTTTTCCGCAAGCTCCCGCTGCACTCCGACCCGGGGAGTGATGTCGGTCAGGACGAGCAGGATCCCCGGGAACTTTCCGTCCGCGCCGGGCGCCCGCCGCAGATGCACCTGGAACTGGCGCGCCCCGTCCCCGAGCGACAGCTCCGCGTCGAAGGATCTGCCGCCTGCATCGGAAACCGCGAAGCTCCCGACTTCGTAAGGGAACAACGGGAACGGCTCTCCGGGAGACGCTTCCCCGCACCGGGACGCTCCGCGCGCGGCCGCCGGGCCGAGGAGCTCCCGCCCCGCGAGGTTCGCCTCGCGGGTCACCCCGCGGGAATCGAGCAGGTACGCCGGGTGGGGATAGCACTCCAGGATCATGCGGTACGGGTCGTTTCCAGGGCCGGAAGCCGAACAAATCTCCCCTGTTGGCGTCATAGATCCCCCCTCAGATATCGCAATCATTATCGGAAAATCGTCCCGTTTTCTTTACCCCCAAGGAGCGAAAAAACGGGAGAAATGCGTGAAAAACCGAAACGCTTGCGGTGTATGATGCGGTCATGAAGATCGCGCTCCTCGGCGCCGCCGGTTTCGTCGGGCGCGCCGCCGCCCTCGAACTGTCCCGCCGCCCCGAAGTCGGGGAGCTCCTCCTCGTGGATTACGTCATCAAGGACGCGAAGAAGATGGCCAAGGCGCTGTCCCCGAAGTGCCGGTACGCCATGGCGGATGTCGGAAAGGCGCCGGAGCTGGCGCGCCTGCTCGAGGGGATCGACGCCGTCGCGAGCGCGGTGGGACCGTGCGCGGAATACGAAAAGACGATCCTCCTGACGTGCGCGGCGGCGAGGGTCCCCGCCGCGTCGGTCGGCGACCTCCCGCTCCCGCCGGGCGACCGGGACGAGATCCACGCCGCCTTCCGGTCGGCGGGGCTCGCCGCCGTCTCGGGGTGCGGGATGATGCCCGGCTGGACCGACCTGCTCGCCGCGCACTACCTGGAGGGGGCCGCCGCTACCGCCCCTTCACGGTTCCTGTTCTTCTCCCCCGACCGCTTCGGCGGCTACGCGTTCCTGCGCGATTGCGCGAAGCGGATCGGCGCCGGCGCGGACGCCCCGCGGGGAGCGCCGCCCGGGCGGTATTTCTCGACCCCGGACGGCTCGGTCCTCGGAGTCCCCGGGAACAAGGCGGGAGCGCGGGTGGCGCGGATCACGGGCTCGCTCGGAAAGCTGGGGACCGTGGGGAAGGAGTTCGCGGGCGCGTCGTTGCTGTGGCTGCGCGGGTCGATGACGGCGCCTCCGGGAACGCCCGCCGCGGTCTGCGGCGTCGCTGCCGGGAAGCGGACCGCACGGCTCGAGGACCCCGCGGGGACCCTCGGCAGCATCCTCCTCGCGGAGGCGGCCGTGCGCCTCGCCACCCGCGCGCAGGGGGCGGCGGGGCTGTTGCCCATCGGCGATCTGGTCGGGAAGGAGGCGGCGC
>JBFLWB010000032.1 GCA_040758155.1 Thermodesulfobacteriota bacterium | reverse complement strand
GCGGGCTGACGCCCGCGGGGCCTCCCGAGCCCGGAGGGCTACAGCGACGGCATCGGCGCCGCCGGGCCCTTCCTCACCTTCTCCTTCCCTTTCCTGCCGGCCTTTTTCTCCGCGGCCACCCAGCGGTTGATCGCATCGAGGTAGGCCTTGATCGCCGCCTCGATGATGTCGGTCGAGCTCGCGCCGCCGGCGAAGATCGTCCCGTTGGAGCGGATCCGCACCCGCGCCTCCCCCACGGCGTCCTGCCCCGAGGTGACGGCGTTCATGCCGAACTGGATCAGCTGGAACTCGTGCCCCACGATCCGCTCGATGCACTTGTACGCCGCGTCGATCGGACCGTTCCCGGTGGCCGCCTCCTCGATCACCTCCTTGTCGCGCTGGACCTTCAGGGCCGCCATCGGCGTGGCCTTCGTCCCCGACAGGATCTGGACGTGGACCAGCTTGTACGTCTCCGGGACCTTGAACATCTCGTCCTGCACCAGGATCTCGAGGTCCTCGACCATGACCTCCTTCTTCTTGTCCGCCAGCGCGAGGAACTTCTCGTAGATCGCGTCGAGCTGGGCGTCGGAAGGCGAGTGCCCGAGCGAGGCGATGTGGTGCTTGAGCGCCGCCCGCCCCGACCGGGCCGTGAGCGCGAAGGTGTGCGCCGTCACGCCGACGTCCTCCGGCCGCACGATCTCGTAGGTGGAGCGGTCCTTGATGATACCGTCCTGGTGGATCCCCGAGGAGTGGGCGAAGGCGTTGGCGCCCACGATGGCCTTGTTCCGCTGGACGGGGAGCCCCATCAGCTTCGACACCATCCGGCTCGTCTTCGCGATCTCCTTCATGTTCAGGTCGGTGTACAGCCCGGCGTAGATGTCCTTGCGCGTCTTGATGGCCATCGCCACCTCTTCCAGCGAAGCGTTTCCGGCGCGCTCCCCGATCCCGTTCACCGTCACCTCGGCCTGGCGGGCCCCCGCAAGGATCCCGGCCAGCGTGTTCGCGGTGGAAAGCCCGAGGTCGTCGTGGCAGTGCATCGAGAGCACGACCTTGTCGAGGGCGGGGACCTTCTCCTTCAGCCGCCGCACCCGGTCCGCCATCTCGATGGGCATGGCGTACCCGACGGTGTCGGGGATGTTGATCGTCGTCGCGCCCGCCTTGACGACCGCCTCAACGGTGCGGCAGAGGTACTCGAAGTCGGTCCGGGAGGCGTCCTCCGTGGAGAACTCGACGTCGCGGCAGAGCGACCGCGCGTACTTGACCGTGTCGACGCACCATTGGAGGATCTTCTCCCGGTCGGCGCGGAACTTCTTCTGGATGTGGATGTCGGAGGTCCCGAGGAAGGTGTGGATCCGTGGGCGCTTCGCCACCTTCACCGCCTCCCAGAGGGTGTCGATATCCTTCTTCACGGCCCGCGCGAGCCCCGTGATGACCGGCCCGCGGACCGCCTTCGCGATCGCCTGGACCGACTCGAAGTCGCCGGGGGAGGAAGCGGGGAACCCCGCCTCGATGATGTCCACGTTGAGCGCGGCGAGCTGCCGCGCGATCTCGATCTTCTGCTCCTTGGCGAGCTTCGCCCCGGGGACCTGCTCCCCGTCCCGCAGCGTCGTGTCGAAGATGAAAACCTTTTCCGCCATCGCCTCCTCCTTTTCTCCTTTTTCCCCCGATGAAAAGCGAAACCCCCGGGAAGAGGGTCCCCGGGGGCCGGTTGAATAAACGAAAAGCCGCGGGAACCTGCCGGTCCCGCGGCCTGTATGTCCTCGATCCTCTTCCTGCGCGCTCAGGCGGCGGTCCGGCTCCTATGGAAGCGGGGTAGGGCGAGCCCGAACGGCCCTGTGAAACGGATATGCATCGACGCGCGCTTCATGATGCTGGAAATTTTAGCGGGATGGAAACCCCCGTGTCAAGGACGATCGCCGCAGCCGAACCTTATCCATGATAGATTTTCGTTATGCGGCGCGCATTCCTTCCGATGGTCCTGATCGCGATCCTGCTCGCCGCGCCCGCCCTGGCGGATCCCCCGTCGGGGGCGGAGCGGCTGCGCCTGCTGCGCGATCTCCGCGACAACCTCGCGCTGTTCCTCTCGGGAGAGAGGCCGGCGGACATCCCGGCCTCCTCCCTGTTCTCGGTCGACCTTTCGGACGAAGAGGCGATCCGGAGGCGGACCGGCGAGCTCCGGATTTCCGCCCTTCCGGATGCTTCCCTTCCACCGGGCGCGGCCGCCTTGCCGGGCACGGACGGGGAGCTTCGGGCGCTCGAGCGGGAGGTGGCTTCGCTTCGCCTGCGCTTCCTTTCCCTGCCGCGGGAGACGAGGAAGGGGATCCTCGCCGCCCAGGGCACCATCCTGGAGCAGAGCGAAAAGGCGGAGCGGCTGGCAAGGGAACGGACCTCGGCCGAGGAGGAGCGCGGGAACGCCGCG
>JBFLWB010000031.1 GCA_040758155.1 Thermodesulfobacteriota bacterium | reverse complement strand
GAGATCGCCCGCAACGCGCTCGAGGAGAAGGACCGCGCGGCGGCCCTGCTGCTGGCCTCGCTGGCCGAGCAGGCGGAGGGGAAGCGCCGCCTGGTCGAGGAGCGCCGCCGGAGGAAGACCGGGCACGAGGAGGCGCTGGTCGCCCTCGACGCCTCGATGGCCGCCGGCCGGGAGGAGATCGAGCGGGCGGCGATCGGGCTGTCCGAGATGCAGGACCGGATCGACGGGCGCGTCGCGGAGCTGGCGTCGGCCGCCTCCCGCCTGGCGGAGGCCGAGGAGGAGCTCCGGCGGGCCCGGGCGCAGGCGTCGGAGGCGATGGAGCGCCAGTCCTCCGAGCGGCTGCGGCTCCAGCGGATCGAGATGGACATCCAGGCGCTCGACGCCCTGCTCCACCAGCGGTACGAAGTCCGCCTCGCCGACCTGCCCCCCGTCAGCGTCGGAGAGGAGCCGGCTGCGGCCGACGCCGAGGTCGGGGAGCTCGAGGCGCGCGCGGAGGCTTGCCGGGAGCGGATGACGGCAATGGGCGAGGTGAACCTCGCTTCCCTCGAGGAGCACGGGGAGCTCTCGGAACGGTACGCCTTCCTTTCGTCGCAGAAGGAGGACCTTGAACGGTCGCTCGACGACCTGGTCAAGGCGATCCAGCGGATCAACCGGACGACGCGCGAGCGGTTCGCCAGGGCGTTCGAGGAGATCAACGGGAAGTTCGCGGAGCTGTTCCCCCGCCTGTTCCAGGGAGGGCGCGCGCAGCTCCGCCTCCTCGAGGAGGAGAACCTCCTCGAATCCGGCGTCGAGATCTTCGTGCAGCTTCCCGGGAAGAAGGCGCTGCCGCTGCACAGCCTTTCGGGCGGGGAGAGCGCCCTGACCGCGATCAGCCTCATCTTCTCCATCTTCCTGGTCAAGCCGTCGCCGTTCTGCCTGCTCGACGAGGTCGATGCCCCGCTCGACGACGCCAACGTCGACCGGTTCAACGGAATGGTCCGGGAGATGTCTTCCAACTACCAGTTCCTCCTGATCACGCACAATAAGCGGACGATGGAGCTCGCCGACGTCCTGTACGGGATCACGATGGAGAAGCCCGGCATCTCCAAGACCGTCTCCGTCAAGCTGACCGGATGATTCCTTGAGCGAGTCCGGCGAAAAGCCGCGCGGCTCCTTCTTTTCCCGGCTGAAGGCGGGGCTGTCGAAGACCCGCGAGCTGCTGTTCATGAACGTCGAGGCGATCGCCCGCGGCATCGGCCCCGTCGACGAGAACGTCCTTTCGGAGCTCGAGGAGGCGCTCATCCTCGCGGACACGGGGGCCGACCTTTCCGTCGAGTACGTCGAATCGCTGCGCGCCGCGTGGCGGCGCGGGGAGCTGCCCGACGTGGAGGCGTTGCGCGCGCGGCTCCGGAAGATGGTGGAGGAGACGCTCGCCCCGCGCATGGCCCCGCTCGCCGTCGTCCCGCCGTACCCCTTCGTCGTCCTCGTGGTCGGCGTCAACGGGGTGGGCAAGACCACCACCATCGGCAAGGTTGCGAGCTGGCTGCGCGGAGAGGGGCACCCGGTCCTCATCGCGGCGGCCGACACCTTCCGCGCGGCGGCGATCGACCAGCTCGCGGTCTGGGCGGAGCGGGCCGGGGCCGAGATCGTCCGGCACAAGGAAGGGGCCGACTCCTCCGCGGTCGCGTTCGACGCCGTCCGCGCCGCAAAGGCGCGCGGGACCCACGCCGTCCTCATCGACACGGCGGGGCGCCTCCACACGAAGTCGCACCTGATGGAGGAGCTCCGGAAGGTCGTCCGCGTCGTCGGAAAGGAGATCCCCGGGGCCCCCCACGAGGTGCTGCTCGTGCTCGACGCCACCGGGGGAAGGAACGCCATCGCGCAGGCGAAGACGTTCCAGGAGTTCACGGGCGTCACGGGACTGGCCCTCACGAAGCTCGACGGCACGGCGAAGGGCGGGGTGGTGCTCTCCGTCACGCGGGAGGTTTCCGCGCCCATCCGATTCATCGGGGTGGGGGAGAAGGCGGAAGATCTGCGCCCCTTCGACGCGCGGAGCTTCGCGGAGGCGCTCTTCTGACCCCCCCGCCCCGGTGATGGACCTGCTGTTCCTCCACATCGTCGGGAGCGTCTTCCTGCTGCTTTACGGGATCCGCCTCGCCGCGCAGGGATTCGAGCTCGCCTTCTCCGCGTCGATCGACCGGGCCTGGAGCGCCGCGCGCGACGGCAGGGCCCGCGCCTTCCTCCTCGGCGCCGCGTCCGCCGCCGTGCTCCAGAGCACCGGCGCCTTCGTCACCCTGTTCATCACCTTCGGCCAGGTCGCGATGCCGCCGCTCTCCCGGTCGCTGGTGATCATCCTCGGGGCGGACTTCGGGGCGACGCTGACCGTGCAGCTCCTTTCCTTCCGGATCCACGAGCTCGCCTTCCCCGTGCTGTCCGTCGGGGTCGCGCTGTTCCTTTGGGGTGGAAAGTCGCGGGCGCACGCGGTCGGGCAGGGGCTGCTCGGCTTCGGGTTCGTCCTGCTTTCGCTCAAGTTCCTGGCCGGCGCCGCGGAGGAGGTCGGCCGGATCGAGGGGCTACGGATCCTGATGACGGAGCTCTCCTCGGCCCCCTACACCGCCTTCGGCGCGGGAGTCCTCCTGGCGGCCGCACTGCAGAGCGGGACCGCCGTGATGGTCCTCCTGATCGCGTTCGCGCACGAAGGGCTGCTCGGGACGGGAGCCATCCTGCCGCTCGTGCTGGGGGCAAACGTCGGCGGGACCTCCGTCGCCTTCGTCGCCGCATCGGGGCTCGCCGCGGAGGGCAAGCGCATCGCCTGGGGGCATTTCGGGATCAAGGCCGCCGGCGCCCTGCTGCTCCTCGTTCCCCTGGTCCACGCGCCGCCGGCGATTACCGGCCTGATGGGCGGCGGCGCGCGCCTCGTCGCATCCGCCCACACGGCATTCAACCTGTTCATCGCCGTCCTGTTCCTGCCGCTGGCGGGGCGGACCGCGTCCCTCATCGAGCGGGCGATCCCCCTCCCGGCGGGAAGCGTCTCCCGGGGAAGGGCGGTGTATCTCGACCGGCGGCACCTGCCTGTCGCGGGAGCGGCGCTGGGACAGGTGGCGCGGGAGATCCTGCGGATGGCGGACATGATCCAGGAGATGCTCGACGACGCGGTGGAGGTCATCTGCCGGGGGAACGCGGAGCGGATCGGACGGATCGAGCAGGCCGACGACGACGTGGACGCGCTGTCGCGGGAGATCAAGGGATTCCTGGCGGACCTCGGGCAGGGCTCCCTCGACGCGGCGCAGACCGAGCGGTCGATGGAGTACATCGGCGTCGTCGCCGACCTGAAGAACATCGGCGATTTCGTCGACCGGACGATGATCGACCATCTCCGCCGCCTCTCCGAGCGGCGGCAGTCGTTCTCCGAGGAAGGCGGCCGGGAGCTCCAGGCCTACCTGTCCGAGGTCGGCTCGCTGTACCGGGAGGCCGTCTCCGCCTTCGTCGCGCGCGACCCCGCGGCGGCGCGCCTCGTCATGGAGCGGCGGAAGGCGATCGGGCTGAGGGAGCGGGAGCTCCGTATCGCCCACATCCAGCGGCTGCAGCGGGCCACGCCGGACTCCCTGGAGACCAGCGAGGCGCACATGGACATTCTCGCGAACTGGAAGGGGATCGCCGCGCACTGTTCCGCCATCGCCCGGACCGTTCTCCGCGGAGGCGAATGAATGACCTCTTGTTCCATTGAAGTCGGAAGGTTGGACGTTGTATCCTGAACCATCATCTGCAGAAGCGGGAGGAGACGGGGAGGATGGGCGAGGAATCGTTCACGCTGATCGAGAAGAAGATCAACGACCTGGTCCAGGTCGTCGCCACCCTGAAGAAGGAGAAGGCGGCCCTTGCGGCGGAGCTTTCGCGCGCGGAAGGGGAGGCGAAGGAGCTGGGCAGAAAGCTTTCCGATCTGACGAAAGAGCGCGGTGAAGTGAAGGACCGCGTAGAGAAGATCCTGTCCCGCCTGGACAGCATTGAGTTATAGGGGGCAGGAGGTATAATAATCGAGAAGGAATGGCGAACCGTTTCGATGTGAATATCGCCGGGTACGCGCTGACGATCCAGACGGAGCGGTCGGCGGCGCACATGGAGCGTCTGGCGGAGACATTGAACGAGAGGGTCCGGGAAATCCAGAAGTCCGGGGGGACGGCGAACTACCTTAACATCGTCATGCTGGCGGCCATGGAGCTGGCCGACGATGTCCTGACGACGGGCGACCGGATGGTGGAGACCCGGAAGGAGAACCGGCTCCTGGAGGAGCGGGCGGCGAGGCTCGAAGAGGAAGTCCGGGCCTTGAGGGAAAAGATCGAAACCCTCCGGACGGAGCGGGAGGGGATCGAGGAAAAGGTGGCCCGGAAGAACCGGGACCTCCTGGCGGTGCTCGAGAACGCGTTGGAGTAGCACGGCGGGGAATCAGAGGAAGCTCCAGGCCCCTGCCGTGAGCGTGATCGGCCGGCGAGTTTGAGCCAACAGTTAGAGAAAGGGATCCCTCCCTGGAGGCGGTGAGCATCCCCGGTCCCATCGGGGAAGCCTGAAGCTTCCACACCAAGGGAACCCACCTGGTGAAAACCAGGTTCAACTCAATGGCCGACACGGCACAGGCAGGGGCGCTTTTCCGAAGGTCGGGGTTGCCGGGGCGGCGCGTGCCGCCTCTTTATATAGATCCGGGCGGTTGAAACCGTTGTTGCTGCGACGTTTCATTTGTTTTCGATGCGGCGGCAGTTCGCATAATTAAGGTTGTTCCGGCGACGGAAGGCACGACGCCCCCGCAGCGCGAGCGCAGGAATTCCGCGTTTTAACCTCCCTGCAGGATTTCCACCGGAAAGGCCGTAGATGTCCGTGATGGAGCGCAAGGCCATGCTCCGCCAGGCGTGCCGGGAGCTCGTCCGGGCCCGGGCGGGATCCGCATCCTCCCTTGAGGCCGGCGAACGGGCCCAGGAACATTTCCTGAGGGAATTCCCGCCGCGCGCGGGGATGGCGGTGGCGATCTACAACGCCGTCCGGGGGGAGATCGGAACGGACCGGATCCGGGAGGCCTGCATGGCCGCGGGCGCGACGGTGTATTACCCCTGCGTCGCCGGGGAGGGAAAGCTCGAGTTCCGCCCGCACCGCGACGGGGACGGGTGGGTGGAAGGCCCCTACGGGATCCCCGAGCCGCTCCATTGGCCGGAGCGTCCTCCGCGGACCGGCGGATTCGACCTGGTCGTGGTGCCGGGGGTCGCATTCGACCGAGCGGGGCGCCGTCTCGGGCAAGGTCTCGGGTATTACGACCGGTTCCTGGAGGGACTGCCCGGCAACGTTCCCCGCGTGGGGCTGGCGTACTCGGAACAGGTGGTGGAGGAGGTCCCCGTGGACGAACGGGACGTTCCCGTCCACGCTTTGGCGACGGAAGAAGGGGTGATCCGGTTCCCGTCGGCGGCCGGCGCCCCGAAAAAATAGATGGTCCACCGAGGAGGGAAAACTTGGATACGGCAATATGGGTCATCGCCGTCCTGGCGGCGGCGGTCGTTCTGCTCGGGGCGTACGTCGTCCTGCTGCTGTCGAAACGGAGGATCGCGGAAAGGGAAGCGCGGGTAGAGGCGGGGAAGGCGGAGGAGCTCCTCCAGTCGGCCCGCAGGGAAGCCGAGAACATCCTGAAGGAGGCCGCGCTCCAGGCCAAGGACCACATGCTCCAGGTCAAGCTCGATTTCGAGCAGGAGACGCGGGACCGGAAGAACGAGCTGAGCCAGGTGGAGAAGCGCCTCCTCCAGAAGGAGGACCTGCTCGACAAGAAGAACGAGCATCTCGAGGGGCGCGGCGCGGAGATCGCGAAGAAGGAGCGGGAGGTCGCCGAGCAGGAACGCAGGATCGAAGCGGGACGGTCCGACCTCGACGCGCGCATCGCCCAGGCCCAGGCCGACCGGCAGCGGATCGCCGGCCTGACCGCGGAGCAGGCCAAGGCCGAGATCGTCGAGATGGTGACCAACGAGGCGAAGCTGGAGGCCGGGAAGAAGATCCGGGCCATCGACGAGGAGTTCAAGGAGGAGGCGGCGCAGAAGGCGCGGAAGATGATCTCGGTCGCCGTGCAGCGGTACGCCGCCGACTACGTCGCGGAGCACGTGGTCACGGCGGTGCCGCTCCCGTCGGAGGAGATGAAGGGGCGGATCATCGGCCGCGAGGGGCGCAACATCCGCGCATTCGAGGCGGCTACGGGCATCGACGTGATCATCGACGACACCCCGGAGGCGGTGATCCTGTCCGGCTTCAACCCGGTGCGCAGGGAGGTCGCGCGGATCGCCCTGTCGCGCCTGGTCCAGGACGGGCGGATCCACCCGGCGCGGATCGAGGAGACGGTCGAGAAGGTCACCAAGGAAGTGGACGAGACGATCCGCGAAGCGGGAGAGCAGGCGCTGTTCGACCTGGGGATCCACGGCGTGCACGCGGAGCTCGTGAAGCTCGTCGGGAAGCTGAAGTACCGCACCTCCTACGGCCAGAACATCTACACCCACTCCCTCGAGGTCGCGTTCCTGTGCGGCATGATCGCGTCCGAGCTGGGGCTCAACGCGAAGCTCGCCAAGAGGGCGGGGCTGCTCCACGACATCGGGAAGGCGGTCGACCACGAGGTGGAAGGGCCGCACGCCCTCATCGGCGCGGACCTGGCGCGCAAGTACGGGGAGTCCACCCGGGTGGTCCACTCCATCGCGGCGCACCACGAGGACGAGTCGCCCAAGGACATCCTGCCGATCCTGGTCCAGGCCGCGGACGCCCTCTCGGGCGCGCGCCCCGGCGCGCGGCGGGAGATGCTGGCGAACTATCTCAAGCGGCTGGAGGAGCTCGAGGGGATCGCGAAGTCGTTCGCCGGCGTGGAGAAGTCGTACGCCATCCAGGCGGGGCGGGAGGTCCGCATCATCGTCGACAACCAGAAGATCAGCGACGACGCGGCGACCATCCTCGCCCGCGACATCGCCAAGAAGGTCGAGTCCGACCTCTCGTATCCCGGCCAGATCCGCGTCACCGTGATCCGGGAGACGAGGGCGGTGGACTACGCCCGGTAGCGGCGGAAGGAAGGTCCCGGCGGGATGTGGATCCTGTTCCTCGGCGACGTCGTGGGCAAGCCCGGGCGCAAGGCGGTCGCGGAGTTCCTCTCCCGCGTCCGGGGATACGTCGACGTCGACCTGGCGGTCGCGAACGGCGAGAACGCGGCCGCGGGGATGGGGCTGACCGAGTCGGCGGTCCGCGAGCTGTTCGACGCCGGCGTCGACGTTCTGACCGGCGGGAACCACATGTGGGACAAGAAGGAAGGGGCGCATCTGGTCCGGTCCGACGAGCGGATCCTGCGCCCCGCGAACTACCCTCCCGGGGTGGACGGGCGCGGGTGGGGGGTCTTCCACGGGAGGAGCGGGACGCCTTACGCGGTGGTCTCCCTCCTCGGCAGGGTGTTCCTCGGAAACTGCGACTGCCCGTTCCGCTGGGCGGACGCCTCCCTCCCCGCGATCCGGAAGTCCGCGCCTTGCGTCCTCGTCGACTTCCATGCCGAGGCGACCTCGGAGAAGAGGGCGATGGCTCATCACCTCGACGGCAGGGTCTCCGCGATCGCCGGCACGCACACTCACGTGCAGACCGCCGACGCCGCGGTCCTCCCGAAGGGGACCGGGTACATCACCGACGCGGGGATGTGCGGGCCGGCCGGATCGGTCATCGGCATGGACCCGGAGGGGGTGCTGCGGCGCTTCCTCCTCCAGCTTCCCACCCGGTTCGAGGTCGGGGCGGGAGAGCCCGAGGCCTCCGGCGCGCTGTTCGACATCGACCCCGCGACGGGGAGCTGCACGAGAATCCGGCCGTTCCGCATGACGGAGACGGCGATGAGGAGCAAAGAGACATGGGCGACGTTCTCCGATCGTTGACGCGCGGCACGGTGGAGGTGATCACGGGGGAGGAGCTCTCCCGGAAGGTCGCCGCATCGGCCGAAAAAGGGCGCCCGCTGCGGGTGAAGGCGGGATTCGATCCCACGGCGCCGGACCTGCATCTGGGGCACACCGTCCTCATCCAGAAGCTGAAGCACTTCCAGGACGCGGGCCACCAGGTGGTCTTCCTCATCGGCGATTTCACGGGGATGATCGGCGACCCGTCGGGGAAGTCGGAGACGCGGAAGGCGCTCACGCGCGAGGACGTGGAGCGGAACGCGGTCACCTACAAGGAGCAGATCTTCAAGATCCTCGATCCCGACCGGACCGAGGTCCGCTTCAACTCCGAGTGGCTCTCCCCGCTGCGCGCGGAGGACATGGTGCGCATCACCGCGCAGATGACCGTGGCCCGCATGCTCGAGCGGGACGACTTCCGCAAGCGGTATGACGAGGAGCGACCGATCTCGATCCACGAGTTCCTCTACCCGCTGCTGCAGGGGTACGATTCTGTCGCGCTGAAGGCGGACGTCGAGTTCGGAGGGACGGACCAGAAGTTCAACCTGCTCGTGGGTCGCGACCTGCAGCGCGCGTACGGGCAGGAGCCGCAGGTCGTGATGACCACGCCGCTGCTGGTGGGGCTGGACGGCGTGAACAAGATGAGCAAGAGCCTCGGCAACTACGTGGGCATCACGGAGCCGCCGGACACGATCTTCGGCAAGCTGATGTCCATCTCCGACGAGCTCATGTTGTCCTACTACGAGCTGCTGTCCGACGTCGGCGTGTCGGAGCTGGCGGCGCTTAAAAGCGGGCTGGCCGACGGCTCCCGCCACCCGATGGACGCCAAGGTGGCGCTCGCGCGCGAGATCGTCGCGCGCTTCCACGGCGCCGCGGCGGGGAAGGAGGCGGAGGAGGGGTTCCGGAAGCGGTTCTCCTCGAAGGAGTTCCCGCAGGACGCGCGGCGGGTGGACGGCAGAACGATCGGCGACGGAGCGGACATCGCCACGATCGTGTCATGCGTCTCCCCCTCGTTTGCAACCAAGTCCGCGGCGCGGCGTCTAATCGTGCAGGGAGGCCTCGAAATCAACGGCGAACGGGCGACCGACCCGGCCGCCGTCCTCCCGAGAGAAGGTGAAATCCGGCTCAAGATCGGGAAAAAGGAGTTCGTTGTCCTGGCGTTTTAGGCAACCGGAAAAAAATTCGCACGGAGCTCATTTTTTTCTTGCATCGGGGAACGAGGTTCGATAGATTACTGGCTTCCGTTTGAGGAACGCCACCCCCGGGACGAGAATAAACTTCGGGGCTTCCGGCTGAAACCTCTTGACACGGCGAGCGCGGTTTCGTAAAGTTATAAGTCCGCCGCTATGTCCTGAATGCGGCGGCAAGCGTTCGGATCTTTGAAAACTGAACAGGGAATGCGAGGCGCGTACGGATCGAAAGGTTTACCCGCTTATCGTAAATAAGTGGAGAGTTTGATCCTGGCTCAGAACGAACGCTGGCGGCGTGCCTAACACATGCAAGTCGAGCGAGAAAGGGGGGGCAACCCCCTGAGTAAAGCGGCGCACGGGTGAGTAACGCGTGGGTAACCTACCCTCCGGCGGGGGATAACTACTCGAAAGGGTGGCTAATACCGCATGAGACCACGAGGTCTTCGGACCTTGAGGCCAAAGGCTGCATCGGTTCGCCGATGTAGTCACCGGGGGATGGGCCCGCGTCCGATTAGCTAGTTGGTGAGGTAACGGCTCACCAAGGCTCCGATCGGTAGCTGGTCTGAGAGGATGATCAGCCACACTGGAACTGGAACACGGTCCAGACTCCTACGGGAGGCAGCAGTGAGGAATATTGCGCAATGGGGGAAACCCTGACGCAGCAACGCCGCGTGGGTGAAGAAGGCCTTCGGGTCGTAAAGCCCTTTCGGACGGGACGAACGTTCCGCGGGGTCAAGCCGCGGAATCTGACGGTACCGTAGGAAGAAGCACCGGCTAACTCCGTGCCAGCAGCCGCGGTAATACGGAGGGTGCAAGCGTTGTTCGGAATTACTGGGCGTAAAGCGCGTGTAGGCGGCTTGGCAAGTCAGACGTGAAAGCCCTCGGCTTAACCGGGGAAGTGCGTCTGAAACTGCCTTGCTTGAGTACGGGAGAGGGAGGCGGAATTCCCAGTGTAGAGGTGAAATTCGTAGATATTGGGAGGAACACCGGTGGCGAAAGCGGCCTCCTGGACCGATACTGACGCTGAGACGCGAGAGCGTGGGGAGCAAACAGGATTAGATACCCTGGTAGTCCACGCTGTAAACGATGGGCACTAGGTGTGGGGGGTATCCACTCCTCCCGTGCCGAAGCTAACGCATTAAGTGCCCCGCCTGGGGAGTACGGCCGCAA
>JBFLWB010000030.1 GCA_040758155.1 Thermodesulfobacteriota bacterium | reverse complement strand
ACGTCGGCCAACCGCATGCCGATGCTGATGGAGAACCGCGTCGACATCCTTGCGGCGACGATGACGAAGAACCCCGATCGGGCCAAGCAGATCGACTTCAGCTACACCTACTTCCTCACCGGCCAGAAGTTCCTCACGAAGATCGGGACCGTGAAGAGCCTGAAGGACCTCGAGGGGAAGCCGATCGGCACGGCGAAGGGCTCCACCTCGGAGCAGAACGTGGCAAAGGCGGTCCCGTCCGCGAAGGTCCTCTCCTTCGACGATTACCCGCAGGCGGTCCTGGCGCTCATCCAGGGGAAGGTCATCGCGGTCACCACGGACGAGTCGATCCTGGCCGGCCAGCTCGGCAAGCTCGAGAAGAACCCCGCCACGAAGGGAAAGTTCGAGATCCCCGACGTACAGATCTCCGAGGAGCCGTACGGCCTCGGGATGCGCAAGGGGGACGCCAACTGGGTGAAGTTCGTCAACGACACGATCCTCGAGATGGAGAAGAACGGCGACGTGGCGAAGCTGTTCGAGAAGTATTTCGGTCCGAACACCGACAGCCCGATGAAGCGCGGGACGTTCAAGATCACCGCGGACGAGCGGGGAATCAAGTAGGACCCCCGGTTTAAGGAAGGTTCCGTCTCTTGAACTATCAGTTCGACTGGGCGGTCGTCACCTCCGGGAAGTATTTCGACTGGCTCGTCTCCGGCGTCGTGGTGACGGTCAAGCTCTCGGTGGTGTCGATCGCCCTTTCCTTCCTCCTCGGGCTGGTCATCGCGATCATGCGGATGAGCCGCTTCCGGCCCGTCTACTGGTTCGCGCACGGCTACCTCGAGTTCTTCCGCAACACCCCGCTGCTGGTCCAGATCTTCTTCTGGTACTTCGGCTCCTACAAGGTGCTTCCCGACGCGGTAAACGAGTGGCTCAACGCCCAGGGCTTCGAGTTCGCCGCCGCGGTGATCGCCCTGACGATCTACACCTCGGCCTTCATCGCGGAGGACATCCGCTCGGGCGTCCGCTCGATCCCGAAGGAGCAGATGGAGGCGGCGCGCAGCTCCGGCTTCTCCTACGTCCGCTCGATGATCTACATCATCCTGCCGCAGGCGGTGCGCCTCACCATCCCGCCGCTCATCAACCAGTTCCTGAACCTGACGAAGAACTCTTCGCTGGCGATGACGATCGGCGTGGCGGAGCTCATGTACCAGGCGCGGCAGGTGGAAAGCTACACCTTCAAGGGGTTCGAGGCGTTCTCGGCGGCGACCCTGGTGTACGTGGGGCTCTCCTTCGCCATCACGGGGCTGATGACCTGGTACGACCGGAAGGTCCTCCAGCCCATCAAGGTGCGCTGACGTGGAGAACTTCCAGGTCGTCTGGGACAACCTGGCCTACTTCTTCGTCGGCCGCTTCCCGAAGGGGCCGCTGGGCGGGGTGGGGCTCACCCTCTATCTCGCGGTGGTGGCGCTGCTCCTTTCCTTCCTGGGCGGACTCGTCCTGGGGCTTTTGAGCATCTCCCGGAACCGGGCGATCCGGTGGATCTCCTCCTCGGTGATCCAGATCATCCGCGGGATGCCGCTGCTGATGGTCATCTTCTGGATGTTCTTCCTTCTGCCCGCCCTGTTCGGCAAAGGGATGCCCGCCTCGGCGACGGTCATCACGGCGCTCACGCTGTTCACCTCGGCCTACATGTCCGAGATCGTGCGGGCCGGGATCATGGGGATCCCGAAAGGGCAGACGGAGGCGGCCGTCTCCACAGGGCTGTCCCACCGGCAGACGATGGTCTACGTCATCCTCCCGCAGGCGCTGCGGAACATGATCCCGTCGTTCGTGAACCAGTTCGTCTCGATGATCAAGGACACCTCGCTGGCATTCATCGTCGGGGTCGCGGAGCTGACGCAGATCGCCACCCAGATCAACAACCGGACGATGCTGTACCCCACCGAGATCTTCTTCTTCATCGCCGTCATCTACTTCGTCATCTGCTTCGCCTTCACCGAGCTCTCCCGGTGGCTGGAGCGGCGCCTGGCGTACACCAAGTCGATCTGACTCCGGCCGGAGGGAAGCATGGTCAAGAAAGTCCGGGACAGCCTGGTCCGAACCATCCTCGACCGGATCTTCCAGGGGAAGCTCCGCGCCGGCGACCGGCTCCCGTCGATCGGGGCGCTGGCCCGCGAACACGGGATGAGCGTCGCCTCCGTCCGCGAGGCGATCCAGAAGCTCTCCCTCATGGGGCTGGTCCGCATCCGCCAGGGCGGTGGGACCTTCCTCGACGAGAACATCCCGTCCATCCTCGAGATCCTCGACGCCAGGAAGTATGTCGAGATGGCGACCTGCCTCCTCGCCGCCCGGAACGCGACGGACGCGGAAACGGCGGAGCTCGACGCGCTCGTCGACGGGATGCGGGAGGACTTCCTGCGCGGCGACCCGGTCGGGTTCACGCGGAAGGACCTCGTGTTCCACCTCGCCATCGGGCGGATGTCCCGGAACGTGCTGCTGTCGGCGTTTCTCGAGAACGTCGAGGAATTGCTGTATTACCTCCAGCAGCGCACCCACATGCTCAAGGGGACGATCGACCGGGCGAACCGGTACCACACGCTGCTCGCCGAGGCCATCCGGAAACGGGACGGGATCGCGGCGCAGACCGTCATCGCGGAGCACATCGAGGCGGTCAAGCGCGCCTGGGGCGCGTACGACCGGAACCGGGGGAGCCGGCCGGGCCGGCGGCCTCTTCGGCGGCCCGTGGCCGCGCGGACCGCGCCCGGCAAGGAAAAAAGCGGAGCTTTGCGCGGAGGAGGGAGCGGCAGATGACCTCCGGAAACAGGGAACGGCTTCTCCGGTACTTCCGGGCCGCGGTCGCGGCGGTCGATCCGTCCCGCATCGTGGAGTCCGCCCTCCGCGCGGACGGAGATGCGATCCGGCTGTCCTTCGCCGGGACGGAGCATGCGATCCCCCGCGATCGCCTGGGAAGGGTCTTCGTCGTGGGGGGAGGGAAGGCGGGGCGGACGATGGGAAACGCCGTCCATCGGGTCCTCGGTGAGATCGTCGCGGAGGGGACCCTCGCCGTCCCCCGCGGCGCGGGCGGAAACTCCGGACCGCTGCGGTTCCTGGAGGCGGCCCACCCGGTGCCCGACATCGGGAGCTTCGGCGCCGCGCGGGAGATCCTGTCGACCCTGGAGAAGGCCGGCGAGAACGACCTGGTGATCGCCCTGATATCGGGAGGCGGTTCCGCGATGATCTCCTCTCCTGCGGAAGGCATCACCCGGGAGCAGAAGGCCGAGGTGTCCCGCCTCCTGCTGCGGGCGGGGGCCGACATCCACTCGTTCAACACCGTGCGCAAGCATCTCTCCGAAGTGAAGGGCGGCCTGATGGCCCGGGCGGCGTTCCCCGCGACCGTCTGGGCTCTGCTCCTTTCGGACGTCCCGGGAGACGACCTGTCGGTGATCGCCTCCGGCCCCTTCTCCCCCGATCCCTCGACGTACGCGGACGCGATCGGCGTCCTCGAGCGGTACGGGCTGCTGTACGCGGTCCCTCCCGCGGTCCGGTGGCGTTTGTCGGAAGGCGCCGCAGACCGGCTTCCCGAGACGCCCAAGCCGTGGGACCCGGCCTTCCAAAAGGTCGTCCAGGCGCTCGTGGGGACGAACCGCACGGCCCTCGACGCCGCCGCGGCGGAGGCGGGAAAGGACGGGGCGGAGGTCGTCCTGCTTCCCGGCTTCCTGCACGGGGAGGCGCGGAACTGCGCGCAGGCGTTCTGCGATAGGCTGCGCACAGCAGCGGCGGCGCTGCCGCCGGGCGGGTCGGTCGCGCTGGTCGCCGGAGGAGAGACGACGGTCCGGGTCTGCGGAAACGGGAAAGGCGGGCGCAGCCAGGAGTTCGCGCTCGCGTCCGCGATCGCGCTGGCCGGGGAAGAGCGGATGGCGATGCTCTCCGGAGGGACGGACGGCGTCGACGGGCCGACGGACGCCGCGGGGGCGTACGCCGACGGCACGACGGCGGCGCGCGGAAAGGCGCTGGGCCTCGACCTCCGCGAGCACCTGGAGGACAACAACGCCTATCCGTTCTTCCAGGCCCTCGGCGACCTCGTCATAACCGGCCCGACGGGTACCAACGTCACCGACATCGCCATCGGCTTCGCCTGGAGGCGGCCATGAAGCAGGCATCCCCTGACACGACCCGCGTCGGCTGGATCGGCGCCGGCGTGATGGGGCTCTCGATGTGCGGCCATCTCCTCGCCAAGGGGTACGCCGTCACCGTCTATTCCCGCACCATGGAGAAGGCGCTCCCGCTGATCGATAAAGGCGCGTCGCGGGCGGAATCGCCCGCGGCCGTCGCGGAAGCGTCGGACGCGCTGTTCACGATGGTGGGATCGCCCGCGGACGTGCGGGAGGTCTACCTCGGGCCGAAAGGCGTCCTGGCCGGCGCCCGGCCGGGAACGATCGCCGCGGACATGTCCACGACCGAGCCGTCGCTGGCCCGGGAGATCCATGCCGCGGCGAAAGCGCTCGGCGTGCACACCGTGGACGCCCCCGTCTCGGGCGGGGACGTCGGCGCCCGGGAGGCCCGCCTGTCCATCATGGTGGGCGGCGATCCGGAACCCGTCGCCGCGCTCGGGCCGCTGTTCGAGGCGATGGGAAAGACGATCGTCCACCAGGGGGGGGCCGGCGCGGGGCAGCACGCCAAGATGTGCAACCAGATCGTGGTCGCCGGAACGATGATCGGCGTCTGCGAATCGCTGATCTACGCTCACCGGGCAGGGCTGGACCTGGAGACGATGCTCTCCTCGATCTCCGGCGGCGCGGCCGGCTGCTGGACGCTGTCCAACCTCGCGCCCCGCGTCCTGAAGCGGGACCTCGAGCCGGGCTTCTCCATAGACCATTTCGTGAAGGACATGGGGATCGCCCTCGACGAGGCGAAGCGGATGAAGCTCGCCCTCCCGGGGCTCGCGCTGGTCCACCAGTTGTACGTCGCGCTCCAGGCGATGGGGGAAGGCAGGCGCGGCACCCAGGCGCTGACGCTCGTCCTGGAGCGAATGAACAACATGAAGATCGGGGGGTAGCTTCAGCCCGGCCGGGCGAGGAGATGGCGCAGCGCCGCGCCGATCTCCGGGAACCGGAAACGGAAGCCGGTTTCCTCGAGGCGCCGGCACACGACCCGGCAGCCGGAGAGCAGCAGCTCGTCCGCCATCTCCCCCATCGACAGGCGAAGCGCGAAGGCGGGAACGGGCAGCACGGCGGGCCTCGACAGCGCCTTTCCCAGCGCCTCGGCCATCTCCCGGTTGGTGACAGGGCGCGGCGCCACGGCGTTGACCGGCCCTTTCAGATCCTCCCGGGCCAGCGCGTGGAGGAAAACGGCCGCGAGGTCGTCGATCGCGATCCAGCTCATGTACTGCTTCCCGCTTCCCAGCGGCCCCCCGAGCCCGAGCCGGAACGGCGGCAGCATCTTCGCCAGCGCCCCGCCATCCGGAGAGAGCACGGCGCCGATCCGCAAGGTCACGACCCGGATCCCTTTCCGGGCGGCCGGCGCGTAGGCCGCCTCCCAAGCCGCGCAGACATCGGCCAGGAATCCGTTCCCCCGGGGGCTTTCCTCCGTCAGCGGCGCATCTCCCCCGTCCCCGTAATACCCGACCGCGGAGGCGCCGATCAGCGTCTTCGGCGGACGAGCGCAGGAGACGAGGGCGTCGCAAAGGAGAGCCGTCCCCCGCACCCGGCTGTCGCGGATGGCCGCCTTCCGGGCGGCGGTCCACCGGCCGGAAGCGATGCTCTCCCCCGCCAGGTGGATCACGGCGTCGAATCCTTCGAGCCCGGCGGCGTCGATCTCCCCGGTCTCCGGGTTCCAGCGGACCGCTTTCTCCCCCGGCCGCGGGTGTCGCCGGATCAACGGGACGACCTCGTGTCCCGCGCCGGAAAGCAGGCGGGTCACGGCGGACCCGACCAGCCCCCCCGCCCCGGTGACGGCGATGCGCATCGCGACTTCCCCCGCCGGCGCGCCGCTCACGGAGTGACGATCCTCAGGAGATTGCCTGTCGCGTAATCGGTGAGGTACACCTCTCCGGCCTCGTCCTCGCCGAACGCGGTGACGTTTCGCGGAGGAGCCGTCGGAGCGAGGAGCACCGCGGTTTCAGCGACCGCGCCCTGCCGCCGGAGTCCCCACAACCGGCCGGTGCAGAAATCCGCATAGAAGTAGATCCCCTGCAGGGCGGGGAAGGCCGCTCCACGATACACGGTCCCGCCCGTCACGGAGCATTCCCCCAGCGAATGGTCGTATTGCGCGACGGGCAGCGTAAGGCCCTGCCCGTTGCACCCGGGGCCCTCGAAGCAGTTCCGCCCTTCCATGATGTCCCAGCCGTAGTTCTCTCCCCCGGCGCTTGCCGCGGGCTGGAAGTCGATCTCCTCGATGGTGTTCTGCCCAACGTCTCCGATGTAGAGGTCTCCCGTCAGCCGGTCGAAGGCGTAACGCCACGGGTTCCGCAAACCCAGCGCCCAGATCTCCGGCCGGAACGCGGCGTTGTCCACGAACGGGTTGCTCGCCGGTATGGCGTACGGAGGGATCGCCCCCGGGGCGGTCCCCGCCTCCGTATCGATGCGCAGCATCTTCCCGAGGAGCACCCCCGGATTCTGCGCGTTCCCCAGGGGATCTCCCGCGCTTCCGCCGTCCCCCAATGCGATGTAGAGGAACCCGTCGGGGCCGAAGGCAAGGTGCCCTCCGTTATGGTTCGCGAAGGGCTGCGCGACGGTCAGCAGGATCTCCTCGGTCGCCGGATCGGCCGCGTTGTCGTTCCCCGGAAGGAGCCGGTACCGCGCGACGACGGTCGCGCCGTCCGCGATCCGGGTGTAGTTCACGTAAAAGTACCGCTTCGCGGCGTATCCCGGAGGAAACGCCACGCCGAGGAGCCCCTGTTCCCCGCCGCTGACCACCCTGGCGGAGATGTCAAGGAACGGAGCGGGATCGGGAGCCGACGCCCCGCCGGCCAGGATCCTTATCGTTCCACCCTGCTCCACGACGAACAGCCTGCCGCTGTTGTCCCCCGCGTTGGCCACATTGACCGGCTGGGTGAATCCCCCGGCCGCGACGGACAGCGAGATCCCGGGCCACCCCGCGGCGTCGGGAGGCGCAGCGATCGCGCCGGAACTGTTTCCGCCGCACCCCGAAGCGCCCAGCAGCGCAAGAACGACCGCGATCCGCAGCATTCGCCACCTCCCGCCCCCTCTTATTCCTTTTCGATGACGGGCGGCCGCTTTCCGTTCCGGGGGCTCCCTCCTCACCGTTCCTTCCGGGGGCGCGCGGCCAGGGCCCGGATGCGGGCGGCTGCGTGGTCGACGTTGGGAAGGGGGTAGCTTTTTCCGGGCGCCACTCCCGCCCGGGACAACACGGAAGGCGGCGCATCCCACGGCCGGTGGATCCACCGGTCCGGAAGGGCGGCGAGCTCGGGGATCCATGCGCGGACGTATGCGCC
>JBFLWB010000029.1 GCA_040758155.1 Thermodesulfobacteriota bacterium | reverse complement strand
CCCTGCCGTGCATCGGGACGACGCAGGCGGCTGCCGCCTCCGCCGCGCCCTCGCTGAAAGGGGAGCACGGCGGCGGATATTACCGTTTCTCCGTCGGAGGGATCGAGGCGGTGGTGATCAGCGACGGAGGGATCGAATTCCAGCCGGTCCAGCCGACCTGGGCGCCGGAAGCCGGCAAGGAAGAGGTGGAGGCGACGCTGCGCTCCGCATTCCTCCCCACCGACCGGCTGAATCTCGAAGTGAACGTCCTGCTGCTGAAGGCGGGCGGGGAGACGATTCTCGTCGATACGGGCGCGGGCAAGCTGTTCGGCCCTGCCCTCGGAAAGCTGCGGGGACGGATGGGAGCGGCGGGGGTCAATCCCGAACAGGTGACGGGGATCGTGCTGTCCCACGCGCACGGCGACCACTATGGCGGGCTGCTGGACGACGCGGGGAAACCGGTGTACCCGAACGCAACGTATTTCGCGTCGAAGGCGGAGATCGATTACTGGACGGGGCAAAATCCGGATGTCTCCAAACTGCGCCTTCCCAAGGAGCAGATCGACCAGTTCCTCGCAAACGCCAGGAAGCACCTCGGCGCGATCAAGGAGAAGCTGACGCCGGTGGAGCCGGGGAAGAAGATCGTCGAAGGGGTCGAGGTCGTCGAGGCATACGGCCACACCCCGGGGCACATCGCGTTGCTGATCACCTCGGGGAACGAGGCGCTGCTGAACGCGGCCGACACGGCGCACCACTACGTCCTGATGTTCGCGCACCCCGAATGGACGGCGACGTTCGACTCCGACCCGCAGCAGGCGGCGAAGACGCGGCGCAGGATCCTCGACCGCGCGGCGGCCGACAGGATCCGGGTCCTCGGATACCATCTGCCTTACCCCGGGCTCGGCCATGTGAAGGCGACGAAGAAGGGCGCCTTCAAATGGGTCCCCGAACCGTGGAGCTGGCCTAAGGGCGGATCATGACCATCTTGATGGAGGTCATCTCCTCGCAGGCGAATCGCACGCCCTCGCGGCCCAGCCCCGAGAGCTTGTTCCCGCCGTAGGGCATGTGGTCGACGCGGAAGATCGAGGTGTCGTTGATCATCACCCCGCCGACGTTGATCCGGTCGACGGCGTGCAGCGCCTTGCGGATGTCGTTGGTGTAGATCCCGGCCTGCAGCCCGTACGGGGAGTCCTCGACCATCGCCACCGCGTCCTCGAACTTCTCGTACTCGTAGATCGACACCAGCGGCGCGAACGCCTCCCGGCACATCACCTTCATCTCCGCCCGGACGCCGGTCAACACGGTCGGCTGCATCATCCGCCCCTCCCGCGCGCCGCCGATCAGCACCTTCGCGCCCTCCGCGACCGCCTCCTTCACCCACGCCTCGGCGCGCTCGGCTTCCTTGATGTCGATCATCGGGCCCACGTCGCAGTCCTTGTCCAGCGGATTGCCGACCTTCAGCCGGGCGGTCTCCGCGACGAACCGCTCGGTGAACTCCTTCGCGACCGCCTTGTGGACGTAGAGCCGCTGCAGGGAGATGCACACCTGCCCCGAGTTGGCGAAAGCGCTTACAACGCAGCGGGGGACCGCGGCGGCCAGGTCGGCGTCGGGCTCGACGATCGTTCCCGAGTTGTTCCCCAGCTCCATCGTCACTTTCTTGAGACCGGCCTTCCGGACGATCTCCTCACCGACGGGGGGGGATCCCGTGAAGGAGACCTTCGCGATGCGCGGGTCGGTCGTCAACCACTCCCCCACCGTGCCGCCGGAGCCGACGAGCACGTGCAGGACGCCCGGGGGCAGCCCCGCCTCCTCGAATATGCGCGCAAGCCGGATCGCCGTAAGGGGCGTGGTGGAGGCGGGCTTGAGGACCACCGTGTTCCCCGTCGCCAGCGCCGGGCCCAGCTTGTGCGCGACCAGGTTCAGCGGGAAGTTGAACGGGGTGATGGCGGAGACCACGCCCAGCGGGCAGCGCATCCAGAATCCGACCCGCCCCTCGCCGAACGCGCTGGCGTCCATCGGCACCGTCTCCCCGTGGATCCGCTTGGCTTCCTCCGCGGAGAACCGGAAGGTCTCGACCGACCGGCCGACCTCGTTCACGGAGTATTTCCAGGCCTTCCCCGCCTCCCGGCAGATGATCGTCGCTATCTCGTCCCTCTGCTCCTCGATCAGCCGCGACGCGTTCTCCAAGATGCGGGACCGCTTGTGGGCGGGCGTCCGCGACCATTCGGGAAACGCCTCCCGCGCCGCCCGGATGGCCTCCTCCGCCGTCTCCTTCGAGGCAAGGGGCACCTCGGCGATCGTCTCTCCGGTGAACTTGTCGAGCACCGCCAACGAACCCTTTTCCGCCATGCGCCCTCCCTTCCCCTGCCGTCCGGCAATCGTCCCGCTACCGTTTCCGATGGAATGATTTTAGCGGATTCCGGCGCGCGCCACCCGGTGCTATCTTGGTAGGCACGTATGGAAAACCGCCTCCCGAACCCCCTCGACCGGGCCGTCTTCCTCGCCGACGCCCACCTGAACCAGGACGACGTCCACTGCCGCCGCTTCCTGGAGATGGCGGACCGCGCCGCCTCCGAAAAAATCCCGATGTTCCTCCTCGGGGACATGTTCGACCTCTGGTTCGGGAACCGGGGGCTGACGTTCGCCTTCCAGCGCGCGATCATCGAGCGGCTGCGGGAATTGCGGCGCGGCGGCTTCCGCATCTATTACATCGAGGGGAACCGGGACTTCTACCTGGCGAGCGAGCACGGAGGAACCACCTTCGACCTCGTCTCCGAGGCCGATCTCCAGGCGACGATCGCCGGGAAACGGGTCTTCCTCTCCCACGGCGACACCGTGAACAAGGCCGACCTCTCCTACCGTTTCTGGAAAGGGCTCTCGAAAAACCGCCTCGCCAACAAGGCGGTCGCCCTGCTCCCCCCCTCGTTCTTCCTCCCCTTGGCGGACCGGGTGGAGCGGAAGCTGAAACGATACAACCTCCGCCATAAGGAATCCTTCCCCGAGGCGGAATGCCGCGAGTACGCCCGGAAAAAGTTCGACGTCGGGATCAACATCATCGTCCTGGGGCATTTCCATCAGGAACGTCAGAACCGGGACGTTCCTGAGAACTTCCGCAGAACGGGGACAGACCTCGAGCCTCCCGGCAAGGTCTTGGCCGTGCTGCCGTCATGGAAGGAACAGTATCGTTATTTCTTCATCGCGGATGACGGCCGGTGCGGCTTCCGCGCATTCCACCCCGGCGAACCGTTGATTCCCTGATCCAGGCGCAGAACGGGGACGTTCATGAGTTCTTGCACAGTTTGGGGACAGAGCTGCAGGTCTGTCCCACTTTTGCGGGAGTTCTAAGGAACGTCCCGGTTCTGACGTTTTATCACCACCGCGAACAGGATCGCGGCGGCGGCTTCCATGAAGCCGAAGGGGAGGCCGATCCGGTCCAGGCCGTAGCCCACCGGGAGGACCGAACCGAGGAGCATCCCCGGAAGGCCGACATTCGCCAGCCAGAACTGTGCGGCGGCCAACTTTTCGGAAGTCGAATCGCCGGGCGGGGTTGCGTCCGCTCGCCCGGCGATCCAGAGGTATCCTGCCCCATAGGCGGCGAAGAGAACCCCGCCCACCAGGAGCATATGGCTGTGGAGGAACAGCAGGTTATCGTTCCCCGCCCACAGCATCAAGGCCCCGAGAAGCGCGCCCAGCGACAGGTAGACCAGCGACGCGCGCATGTAGCGCCGCGCGATGCGCCGGAGCGCGTCCCCGGGGGTCATCTCAACGTGTCAACGTGCGCCGGACCCGCTGCCGCCGGGTCCGCTTGCGCCGGATCCGGTTCCGCCGCCGGCCCCCGTCCCGCCGTTTCCGATCGCGAACGTCGACGGCGGAAGGGCCGCGTCGGACTGGAAGGTCACCCTGCCGCCGCACATCCGCTCGATGCGGGAGATCTCCTCCCGCTTCTGGTTGAGCAGCGTTTCCAGAAGGCCGGGGGAGACGCGCACGGTCAGGTCCTTCGCCCCTTCCTTCCCGTCCCGCGTCAGCTCGTCGTGCAGCCGGCGGAACAGCTTCACGACGGAAGCGTCGCGGGTGGAGACCACGCCCAAGCCCCCGCACACCTCGCATCCCTTGAGGAGGATGTCATAGAAGGAGGTCCCCATACGCTGGCGGCTGATGGCGACCAGCCCGAACTTGCCCAGCGAGGTGACGTCGCTCTTGGCCTTGTCCTTCTTCAGCCCCTCCTTGAGGATCCGCTCGACGTCCTTGTTGTGGGACTTGCTCTCCATGTCGATGAAGTCGACGACGATGAGCCCGCCGATGTCGCGCAGCCGCATCTGTCGGGTCACCTCGGCGGCCGCCTCCTTGTTGGTCCGGTAGGCGGTGTCCTCGATGTCCCGGTCCTTGGAAGAGCGGCCGGAGTTCACGTCGATGGTCCAGATCGCCTCGGTCCGGTCGATGACGATGTGGCCGCCCGAAGGGAGCGGCACCTTGCGCGCGGTCATCCGGTCCACCTGCTCCTCGAGGTTGAACCGGGCGAAGAGCGGACGCCGCTGCCGGTACAGCTTCAGCTTCGCCTTCTGCTTCGGGTAGTACACGTCGAAGAAGGCCGAGGCCTTGCGGAAGGCGGCCTCGGAGTTCATCACGACCTCGGCGACGTCCGCGGAGTAATTGTCCCGCAGCGTGCGGATGACGATGTCCTGCTCCTCGTACAGCAGCGCCGGCGCCTTGTTCTGCCGGGCGCCCTCCACCGTGCGGTCCCACAGCTTGAGCAGGTTCTGCAGGTCGGCCTTCAGGTCCTTGAGCGGCCGGGCAGCGCCCACCGTGCGCACGATGAAGCCCAGGTGCTCCGGGTAGTCGAGCTTCTCCATGTGCTTGCGGATCCGCTCCCGCTCCTTCTCCCCCGTGATCTTCTTGGAGATGCCGTACCGCTTCATCCCCAGCATCATCACCATGTATCGGCCGGCGATGCTGATGTAGGAGGTGAGGGCCGCTCCCTTGATGGTGGACTCCTCCTTCGTCACCTGGACGAGGATCTCCATGCCGGAGCGGAGCGGCGGACGCTTCTCTCCTTCGTTCCACGTGCCGAGGCGGTCCATCAGCGCGCCCGCGCAATACTCGTTCAGCGGGAGGAAGCCGTGGCGCCCGCCGCCGAACTCCACGAAGGCCGCCTCGATGGCGGGGGCGACGTTGACCACCCTCCCCTTGTAGATGTTCCCCTTGAACGCCTTTTTCCGCTGGTTCTCGACCTCGTAGTAGTCGAGGGTCCCCTCGGCGACGATCGCGACCCGGTTCTCCTCGGGGTGAAGACCGTCGATCAGCATGATCTTCCGGGGGCCCTTGCCTTCTTCTTCCTCCCCCTCGGCCTCGGCTTCCTCCTCCTCGGCCTCTTCCTTCCACGCGGGCATCTCCGGCTCCTCGACATCGGTGAGACCGGGCGCCAGGAAATCGTCCTCGGTCCCTTCGGCTTCCGCCGGGCCGGCTCCCGCCGCGGCGCCTTCCGCGGGCGGCTGCCCGCCTGCCTCGGCCGGACCGCCTCCCTTTCCCCTGCGGCGACGGCGACGGCGGCGCCGCTTCCTTCC
>JBFLWB010000028.1 GCA_040758155.1 Thermodesulfobacteriota bacterium | reverse complement strand
CTCGTCGGGATCCAGCCCGTAAAATTCCTGGCGAAGCCGGGCGAGGGAGACCACCGCGCCCACGCCCCCCAGCTGCGCCTCCCCGAAGACGAACGTGAGGATGAGGATGCACAGGTCCCGGTCGATGATCCCGAGCACCTTCGATGCGTCACCCGGCACCTCCTCGAGGATCGCCTTCAGGATCTTCGTGGAAACGTGCTGGTTCCTTCCCGGCTCGAAGCTCCCTTCCGGAATCGGCCGCGGCGGAAGCTGCCCGCACGGCATCCCCAGGAAGCCGCCGATATCCCGGACGAGCCAATCCATCAGCCGCTGCGGCACCTCCCCGAAAGGGACGATGTAGATCGTCTGCTCGATCTCGGGGGCTCCCCTAATCCAGGGGAAGGACGACCCGGATCCGGGTCCCCCGGCCCCGCCCGCTGTCCACCTCGAGCCGGCCGCCGTGACGGGTCACGATTCCCCTGACGACCGAAAGCCCCAGTCCCGTCCCTTTCCCCTTGGTGGTGAAGAACGGGTCGAAAATCTTCTTGAGGTTCTCCTCCGGGATCCCCGGGCCCGTGTCCCCCACTTCCACCACCACCTCGCGCGGGCGGTGGTTCTCCCAGCACCGGATGGAGAGCACCCCGCCGGACTCCATCGCCTCGCATGCGTTGACCATGAGGTTCAGGAACACCTGCTTGATCTGCGCCGCGTCGGAGGCGATCCCGGGAATCGGCGACAGCTCCTGCTTCACTTCGATGTTGTTGCTTTTCAGGGTGTTCTGCACCAGCGCCAGCGACTCCTCGATCAGTTTCGGCAGTTCCACGCGACGAAGCGTCGGCGCCTTCGGCCGGGTGAAGTCGAGCAGGTTGAACACGATCGCGCTCGTCCGCTCCACTTCGCGGGCCATCGTGGCAAGGTAGCCGCGGAACTTCTCCGCCTGCTCCGGCTCCGGCGCGCCTTCCAGAAGCTTCCTCTCCATGAGGCGGATATAGGTGAACACGCCGTGCAGCGGATTGTTGATCTCGTGGGCGACGGTCGCCGCGATCTTCCCCAGGTGCGCCAGCTTCTCCTGGTTCAGGAGCTGCTCCTGGGCCTCCTTCAGCTCGGCCGTCCGCTCGTCCACCATCTGGTTCAGCCCCTCGACGAGGTCGTTGATCTCGGCCTGCGCCTCCCGCAGGCCGATGGTCATCCGGTTGAAGGAGCGGGCGAGCTGTCCCAGCTCGTCCTCGGTGTGCACCGGGATGAGCTGATCCAGGTTCCCGCGCGCGATCCGCGCGGTTCCGTCCGCGAGCTCCCTCACCGGCCACTGGATGAAGCGGACGATGATGACGGACGCGATGGAGCACCCCAGGATCAGCGACACGACGCTTACGCCGAGGACCCGGTTCCGGGCCGAGGCGATGCGCTCGTCGACATCGGAGAGGTCCATGGTGACGTCGATCACACCGAGCACCTTCTGCGACGCCGGATGCGCGTGGCACGCCGCGTTCGAGCATTCCGGCTCGTTGTACAGCGGGTTGACGATCCCGAGGACCCGGTGGTGCACGCCCGGTTTCTTGGGAGAATCGGAAATGAAGAACGTTCGGCTCCGATCCTGGATGTCCAGCCGTTCCAACGGCCCTTCGGTCCGGTGGCAGCGGATGCACTCCTCCGCCTTCTTGTCGACCTTCTGCCCGACTTCGAATTCGACGCAATTGCAGTACAGGACCACTCCTTCCGCGCTGAACACCCGGACCTTCTCGATCCCCTCCTGCTCCCCGATCGTGTCCATGATCTTGTAGGCGGCTTCCTTGCGGTTCGCAAGCATGTCGTTTTCGATCGATTTCTTGATCGTTTCGCTGAGTTTCGTCGCGGTCCGGAGCGACATCTCCTCCAGGTTGTCTCTCTGGATGTTCACGTAGACGAGCGCCAGCGCGCTCGTCGTGACCGCGATGGTCCCGACGATGGCCAGAAGGATCTTCAGTCCGATGCTGCTGTGCCACTTCATCTTCATCTTCATCTACTTCATCGCCGCCCCGCCGCCGGAATCTCGAAACATTATACATATACTGGTATATTAGCTCCCATGAAACGGCTCGGCATCGTCTACCACCCCGATTACCTGCTGCACGTCCCGCCGTTCGAACATCCGGAGTCGCCCGAGCGCCTCCAGGCCGTCATGGAGCGGCTGGAGAAAGCGAAACTGCTCGAGAAGACGGCGCAGATCACGCCGGAGTTCGCGGACGAGGGAGACGTCCTCGCGGTGCACGACCGGAAATACCTGGATCAACTTGAAAAAGCGTGCCGGCGGGGGGACATGACGCTCGACGCGGGAGACACATACCTGTGCCGTCATTCCTATAATATCTCGCTCCTGTCGGCGGGGGGGGCCATAGCGGGCGCGAAGGCGGTGGCGGAAGGATCCCTGGACCGCGTCTTCTGCGCCATCCGTCCTCCCGGGCACCATGCCAGCCGGGACGTCGGAATGGGGTTCTGCCTCCTCAACAACGTCGCCGTCGCGGCGAAATACCTCCAGGCCCGGTTCGACGTCGGCAAGATCCTCATCGTCGACTGGGATGTCCATCACGGAAACGGAACCCAGAGCGTCTTCCTCGAGGACCCGTCCGTGTTCTTTTTCAGCGTCCACGAACACCCCACCTTCATTTATCCCGGGACCGGCCGAAGGTGGGAGATCGGCAAGGGAAAGGGGGAGGGGGCCACGCTGAACGCCCCGATGGCCCCGGGATCGGGGGACGACGAGTACCGGGTGGTCTTCGACCAGGTCCTTACCCCCGCGGTGGAGCGGTTCCGGCCGGAGTTCGTCCTTGTGTCCGCCGGATTCGACGCCCATGCCGACGACCCGCTCGCGGACATCCGGCTCTCCTACGAAGGATACCGGTACATGACCCGCGCGGTGATCGGGCTGGCGGAGCGGTTCTGCGGCGGAAAGCTGGTATCCGTGCTCGAAGGGGGGTACGAGATCTCGTCCCTCACGAACTGCATAGAAATCCACGTCCGGGAGATGCTCGAGGAATGATCCCGGTTTACGGAGGCTGACCCATGTTCGTCGCTCGCAGAATGCAGAAGAACCCCGTCACGATGTCCCCTGCCACGTCGTTGTACGAAGCGCAGGAGATGATGCGGGCCCGCCGCATACTGCAGATCCCGGTGACGTCGGAGGACGGCAGGCTCGTGGGGATCCTCTCCGACCGGGACATCCGCGGGACCGTCCTTCCGGTAGGGATGATCCCCGGATTCACCGCGGAGGAAGCGGAAAAGTTCCTCAAGAACACCCCCGTGGAGAGGGTGATGACCCGCAAGGTGATCACCGCCACCCTCACCGACACCCTCGAGGACGCGATCGGCCTGCTGCTGAATTACAAGATCAATTCGCTGCCCGTCGTCGACGACGAAAACCGGGTCGTAGGCATCATCTCGAGGACCAACGTACTCGAGGCGTTCATCGAGGTCACGGGGATGGGCGTGGTGAGCTCCCGGCTCGACGTGGTCGTCCCGGACAAACCGGGCGCCCTGGCGCAGCTCGTCGGGATCATCAGCTCGTTCCAGGTGAACATCACGAGCGTCCTGACGACGGGACACCTCGAATCCGGTGCGATGACGAACTTCCTGCGGATCGCGACGCTGAACGTGGGGCCGATCCGGAAAGCCATCGAAGAGGCGGGGTTCGAGCTTCTCGACCCGTCGAAATTCCTTTCGAGATGAAGGCGGCGGTCCTCGACCGGGCCGCCCCGATCGGGACCTCCCCCCTTGCCCTGAGGGATATCGCCGCCCCCTCGCCCGGCCCCGGCGAGATCCGGGTCCGGGTTCTCGCCTGCGGCATCTGCCGGACCGACCTTCACGTGATCGAGGGAGAGCTGCCGGGCGGGAAACTGCCCATCGTCCCCGGCCACCAGGTCGTCGGGATCGTCGACGCCCTCGGGGAGGGGTCCGCCCGGTTCCCCCTGGGCGCCCGGGTGGGGATCGCGTGGCTCGCTGGCACCTGCGGATCCTGCGGCTTCTGCGCCGCAGGGAAGGAGAACCTGTGCGAATCGTCCCGGTACACCGGGTACCACCGGGACGGCGGCTTCGCCGAGTTCGCGCTCGCGCGGGAGGACTTCGCCTACCGGATCCCCGACGGCTTCCCGGATGCCGAGGCGGCGCCGCTCCTCTGCGCGGGGATCATCGGCTACCGCGCGCTCTCCCGCGCGGAGCTGCCGCCCGGCGGATCGCTGGCCATCTACGGATTCGGCTCCTCCGCGCACATCGTCCTCCAGCTCGCCCTGCGCCGCGGCGCTGAAGTCTACGTCTGCACGCGGGGCGCCGCCCACCGGGAGCTGGCGAGGGAGATGGGCGCCGCATGGGCGGGGGAAGACCCCTCGGAGATGCCGGTGCGGACCGACTCCGCCATCATCTTCGCCCCCGCCGGAGAGCTGGTCCCCCCCGCGCTGCGCGCGCTGAAGAAGGGCGGCACCCTGGCGCTGGCGGGGATCCACATGAGCGATGTGCCCGGGATGAAGTACGAGGAGTGCCTGTTCCACGAAAAGAACGTCCGCAGCGTGACGGCGAACACCCGCGCGGACGGCGAGGGGCTGCTGCGCGAGGCGGCGGCGATCCCCATCCGCCCGAAGGTCGCCACTTTCCCCCTCCAGGACGCCAACCGGGCGCTGCAGCTCCTGAAGGCGGACCAGATCTCCGGCTCCGGCGTGCTGCTGATCGGTTAGCCCTTCCCTTCCTTCCGCAGGATCCCCTCGGCCGCAAGACAACCGTTCAACGCCGCGCCGATGATGCCGCGGGACTTCCCGACCCCGTCCCCCGCGACAAACAGGTTCGCGACGTTGGTCTCCAGGTTCTTGTCGGTGGCGTACTTGGTGTCGTAGAACTTGATCTCCGGGACGTAGATCGTCGTGGAGGGATGCGCGACGCCGGGGATCACCCGGGAAAGCAGGATCAGGCTCTCGCGGAGATTGTCCACGATCCTCCCCGGGTAGGCGAAGGAGATGTCTCCCGGCGTCACCCCGTTGCCCGGGGCGAGCGTCGGCGTCATCTTGTCGTATTCCATCGCGGGCGATCGGAACGTGTCTGAGCGGGAGCGGCGCCCCTGCATCAGGTCGCCCCAGCGCTGCACCACCAGGCTTTCCCCGCCTCCCCAGAAATTGGCGAACTCGGCCACCTTCCGCCCCATCTCCGTCGTGTCCTGGAGCGGCTCGGTCATCGAGACGGTGTTCAGGATCGCGAAGTTCGTGTTCGCGGTTTTCCTCGCCTTCAGCGCGTCGCCGTTGACCAGCCGGAACCCGTCGCGCGTCTCGATCCGCACGCGGCCGCCCGGGTTCGTGCAGAAGGTCCGCGTCCGGTCGCCGTGGGTGGGCGTGACGAAGAGGAACTTCGGGTCGTAGAGTACCTTCGTGATCTCTTCGTAGACGGGCGAGGCCACCTCCACGCGGCACCCGATGTCGATCGCGCCGTACCTCGTCTCCACCCCGAGCCGGCGGGCAGCGGAGCGGAACCAGTAGGCGCCGTCCCTCCCGGGGGCGGCCACCACGTACCGGGCGCGGAACTCCCCCTTTGTCGTGGCGAGGACGAACGGTCCGCCGCCGCGCAGCGAAACGTCCTCGACGTGCGTGTTCAGGGAGAACTCCACGCCCCGGGACGCGAGCGATTCGGTGATCGCGGCGACCACCCGGTAGGCCCGGTCGGTCCCCATGTGGCGCTGCCGGGCGGGAAGGAGCGTGATGTCCCACTCCCCCTTCGGAGTCCGGCGACGGGCCCACGAGACGCGGTCGAGCCAGCTCCCGATCCGCTCGCGATCCTCTCCGTAGACCGTGGGATCGGCCCCGTATTGGAGGAAGACCGCGTCGATCGCCTCGATCCGCTCCCGCGCCTCGTCCTCCTCCATCCGAAGCTCCGCAAGGTCCAGCCCGATGTGCGGCGACAGGTTCAGCTTGCCGTCGGTCATCGCCCCCGCACCGCCGGTGCGCCCCTTCTCGTCGAGGACCAGCACGGACGTCTTGCCGGCCAGCGTCCCGGCCGCGAACAGGCCTCCGGGCCCGGCGCCGACGATGGCGACGTCCCAGACCTTCCCTTCAGGAAACATCGGGACCCTCGATCCGGAGGCCGCCCGCGATGCGGAACGGGACCACGGACATCCCCGCCGCCTTCAGGATCGATGCGGCCGTCTGCCGGTCCCCCGGATCGCGGAGCAGCGCGAACAGCATCCCGCCGTTCCCGGCGCCGCACAGCTTCGCGCCGGAAATCGACCGCCGAAAACGCCGGTCCGCCAGGAGCGCCTCAACCTTCCGCGGCGACACGCCGACCGCCAGCGTCCGGCGGATCTTCCATTCGGAATCGACCGCATCGCCCAGCGCGACCGGGTCGGCCGCGGAAACGGCGTCCCATGCGTCCCGCGCGGCGGCCGCGATTCCGCGGAACTTCCGCAGCACGGATTCGTCCCCCTCGATCGCTCCCCGGATCATCCGCCAGTTCACGTCGGAGGAGCGGTGCGCGATCCCGGTGTGGGCGAGGATCCCGTGCTCCCGGAGCATCCTTCCTGCGGCCCCGCCCGGGGGAAGCCTCCGAACGTCGAGGCGCCCCGGATGGAACCGGATCCCCTGGATCCCTCCCCGCAGCGCCGCCACGTGGTCCTGTCTCCCGGTGAGCCCCTTCAGGTGAGCCGCCTCGAGCTCCATCGCCGCCAGCGCCGTCTCTTCCCAACGGGACCGGGAGCCCGTGCAACGCCCCATCGCCGCCATCAAGGCGACCAGGAGGGCGGAAGACGCGCCGATCCCCGATCCCACCGGCGCCTCGTTCCGGACGACGATCTCGACTCCCGAGAGGGGGGGGAAATGCCGAAGCGCCCGGGACAGGAGCCCCAGCTTCCCCGCGAGCGGAATCCCGTGCGTGTCGCCCGCCTGGACGGCCATCCCGTAATTCCCCGACTCCAGCCTTGCGGCTCCGCGGCGGTACGGGCGGATCTCGACGAAACTGCGGACCGAGACGGCGACGTTCACGGTCATCGCCCCTTCCACCAGCAGGTACAACGGGTAGATGTCGAGCGTGCCTCCCGCGAGGTCCACCCGGTTGGGGGCGGCCGCGCGGACGATGCCCGGTACAGGCTGCGTCCCTGTTTTTCCCATGCCGGCTCCCTTTGTTCGTTTCCCGGTCTTTTTACCACGTCGGCGGCGGCGGGAATGGAGGAAAATGTAGGTTACTTCCCCTCGAAAAGGAGGATGGCCATGGCCCCGGTGCGGATTCGCTGGATGGGACACTCCGGTTTCACGATCCGGGACGGAAAGACGGTGCTTATCGATCCCTGGTTCGAAGGGAACCCCAAGGCCCCGGGCGATGCCGTATCGACCGGAACGGCGGACCTGATCCTCCTTACCCACGATCATTTCGACCACGTGGGAGACGCCGTCGCCCTGGCGAAGCGGACAGGCGCCCTCATCGTGGCGATCCACGAGCTCTGCGGGGACATGAAGGCGAAGGGCGTCCCCCCCGAGCAGCTTCTGCACGGAGGGATCGGCATGAACGTCGGGGGGACCGTGGAGGCGCTCGGATTCTCGATCACCATGACGGAGGCGCACCACTCCTCCACGCTGGGAAGCCCTGTCGGCTACATCCTCCGGACTCCTTCGGGTAAGACGGTCTACCATTCGGGGGATACCGCGATCTTCGCGAGCATGACGCTGCTCGGCGAACTGTACCCCATCGACGTCGCCATGCTTCCGATCGGCTCCGTGTTCACGATGGATTACCGCCAGGCGGCGAAGGCGTGCGCCCTCCTGAAGGCGAAGGCGGTCGTCCCGATGCATTACGGGACGTTCCCGATCATCGAGCCCAACGCGGACCGCTTCGTCGCGGAGCTCGCGAAGGTGTCGCCGGGGACCCGGCCGATCGTCCTCGCGCCGGGGGAGGAAACGGAGGTTTAGCTTTCGGCGATTGCCGCCATCAGAAGCGGGAAGAGGATCTCGTGCGGCCCGATCAGGTGGTACCCCTTCCCGCCCTTCCGGGTGGGGCGGCACACCACGTTGACGTCGGGACGGTAATGCTTCAGGAAGTCCATGTTCACGGTCGTGATCCGGGAAAGCGGATGCCCCAGGTTGCGCGCCGCGGAGACCGCCTTCAGGAACACCTCGGGAAGCAGCACCGCGGAGCCGACGTTCAGGTAGACGCCGCCCTCCATGCCGGCGACCAGACCGCAGAAGGTCCGGAAATCGCGCAGCGACGCCTCCCCGATGACGGAGCCGTCCGCCTCGGGATGCATGTGCACGATGTCCGCCCCCAGCGCCACGTGGACGGTCACCGGTACGTCGGCCCGGAACGCCTGGGCGAGGAGGCTCTTCTCCCGGTGGGGCGCCTTCGATTCCGCCAGCGCCTTCCCCACGGACTCCCCGAATCCCCGCCCCGACCGCACGCCGTCCGCCACCGCGGCGTGGAGGAACTGCGCCGTCTCCTTCGCCATCCCGAACGAGCCGTCGGCCAGCTCCGTCTCCACGTCCTCGGAGGTTCTGCCCGCCAGCGCCAGCTCCACGTCGTGGATCGCCCCGGCGCCGTTCATCGCGACGGATGTGAACACGCCGTCCCGGATCGCGCGGATCAGGAGGGGAGACAGCCCCACCTTGATGAAGTGCGCGCCGATCCCCAGCAGCACCGGACGGTCGCGGCGGCGCGCCCGGACGATCGCGTCGACCACGGAGCGCAGGTCCTTCGCTGACAGGTAGTCCGGAAGCCCCGAGAGGAACCGGGCGAACGACATGCCCTTGCGGGGCGGAACGCCGAACCCTTCGAAGGTGACCTTGCTCTTTCGGGAGAAAAGCGAGACGCGCCGGAGGCGCGCGGGATCCAGGGGGCGGGTCACCGCTTCCCCACGTCCTTGAACAGCAGCGTATCCGTCAGCTCGCAGAGAATGTGGCCGATCACGTTGTGCGCCTCCTGGATCCGCGCGACGTTTCGGGAAGGCACCTGGAGCGCGATGTCCGCGAGGGCGGCGGCCTTCCCCGACTCCCCCGTCAGGGCGATGGTGGTCATGCCGAGCTTTTTCGCGGCGCGGAGCGCCTTCAGCACGTTCGCGGAGGAGCCGCTGGTCGTGATCCCGAAGGCCACGTCCCCTTTCTTCCCCAGCGCCTTCACCTGCTTGCTGAAGATCTCCTCGAAGGCGTAATCGTTGGCGATGCTGGTCAGGACGGAGGTGTCCGTGGTCAGCGCGACCGCCGGCAGCGGCGGCCTTTCGATGAGGAAACGGTTCATGAACTCCGCCGCGATGTGCTGCGCGTCCGCCGCGCTTCCGCCGTTGCCGAACAGGAGGAGCTTGCGCCCCGCCTTGAACGCCTCCGCGATGGCCTCCGCCGCCGCGAAGATGCACTCCCCCATCGTCTCCGCCATCTTCAGGCGAAGCTCCGCGCCTTCCTTCAGCGACCTTGCGACCGTTTCCTTCACGGAGGGCACCTCTAGCCAGCCTACGCAGAGTATCGAAACGATAATCCCTTTCTTTCCGTCCTGTCAAGGAAACGGGAGGCGCTCCGGCTATTTCCTTCCGAAAAAAACCGGAGTAGCATGATCGGCATCTCAATGAGACGGAGACGCGCGGGTGGACGACCGGATCGAGAAAATCCTGTCCGAAACCAGGACGATAGCGGTTGTCGGACTCTCCGGGAATCCCGGGCGCCCAAGCCACGGCGTGGCGGAATTCCTTCAAGGGCGGGGGTACCGGATCATCCCGGTCAACCCTACGATCCGGGAAGCGCTCGGCGAAAAATCGTACGGATCGCTCTCGGAGATCCCCGGAAAGGTCGACCTTGTCGATGTGTTCCGCCGGTCCGAAGAGGCGCCGGCCGTCGCGGAAGAGGCGGTCCGGATCGGCGCCAGGTTCTTCTGGATGCAGGAAGGGGTCGTAAGCGCCCGCGCCTGCGACATCCTCGACGCCGCAGGGATCCCGTGGGTCATGGACCGTTGCGTGAAAAAAGAGCTCGTAAAACGCGGAAAATAAATCGACCGGAGGAAAGCGGGAATGGCGGGAAACATCCTCGAGCTTACCAATGAGAATTTCAAATCGACGGTGGACGGCCAGACGCCCGTGCTCGTGGACTTCTGGGCGCCCTGGTGCGGCCCGTGCCGGGTGATCGCCCCGATCCTCGAGGAGGTGGCCAAGGAATTCGCGGGAAAGGCGCAGGTCGCGAAAGTCAACGTGGACGAAGCACCCGAGATCGCATCCCGGTTCGGCGTGCGGGGAATCCCCACGCTCATCCTGTTCAAGGGCGGAGAGATCAAGGGACAGATGGTCGGCGTGAATCCGAAATCCAACATCGTATCCCTGCTGCAGAAGAACCTTTGAGGGCGGTCGCTTTCGCCGCCCTGCTGGCGGCGCTGCTGGCTTCCGGGTGCGGGCCGAAGGCGATCACCGCGGGCTCCCGCCCGTTCCCCTCGGAGAGGGCGGTGTTCGTGGATTCGTCGGGGAAGGCGGTCCCGGACCTTCCCGTCTCCGGCGAGTCGTTCCGGCTGGTCGTCCTCGATTTCCCGTGGTGCCCGGCCTGCGGCGAGGTCTGGAAGGCGGTCGGGAGCGCCTCCGCGGCGGCCGCGCCCGGATCGTTCCGCGTCTATCGGATCCTGTTCGACCGGGAGATCGGCATCTCCGCCGAGGGAAGGCGGGAAACGGATCCCATGCGTCCCGCTCCGCCCCCGGGGCTCGATGTCGAAACCCTGACCGCGATCCCGGGAGCGTTCATGGAGGAATACCGCGTCCGCCACGTTCCGGTACTTCTCCTGATCGAGCGGGACGGGAAAGTGGCGCGGCGCTGGATCGGTTATTCCACGAAGCTGCCGGAAGAGCTCGCGTTCGAGTTCAGGAAGAGAGCTCCTGCCCCCTCGTCCCTCCCCCCTGGAACGTGAAGCGCGACCGGGAGAGGTTCGCCACCATCCCGAGAGCGAGCATGTTCGTCAGCATCGACGATCCGCCGTAGCTTACGAACGGAAGCGGGATCCCCACCACCGGGAACAGGCCGCACACCATCGCGAGATTGATGACCGTGTGCGTGAGGAAATACACCGCGACTCCCCCGCACGCGAAGGAGGCGAAGCGGTCCTGGGAACGGATGGCGAGGTGGAACAGCCGGCGGACCAGCAGCGCGAAGAGCAGCAGGAGCAGCGCCGAGCCGAGGAAACCCCATTCCTCCGAGAAGACCGCGAAGGCGAAGTCCGTGTGCTTCTCGGGGAGGAACCGCAGCGCCCCCTGGGTCCCCTGGAGGTAGCCCTTCCCAAGAATCCCCCCGGAGCCGACCGCGATCTTCGACTGGATGACGTGGTATCCCGCCCCGAGCGGGTCCCGCTCGGGGTCGAGGAACGTGATCACCCGCTGCCGCTGATAATCCTTCATGAAATACCACAGGGCGGGGATCGCCGCCGACCCGAGGAAAGCGAACAGTCCGAGGAGCCACCCCTTCACGCACGCGATGACCGACATCCCGGCGAGGATGAAAAGAAGCACCCCGGCGGTTCCCAGATCCGGCTGCAGCGCAACGAGGAGGAACGGGACGAGGACCATACCGATGGCGGGAAGCGTATCCGCCAGCCCGATGCCCCCGTACTGATACTTCGAAGAGTAATAGCGCGCCAACATGAGGACGACGCCGATCTTCGCGAACTCCGAGGGCTGCAGGTTGAACCCCCCGAGGGAGATCCACCGCTGAGCCCCCCCGCGGATCTGCCCGACGGCGAGGACGATCACGAGCAGGACGAGGATGAGGATCGCGTACCCGGGCGTCGCCTCCTCGATGAAGCCGTCGCTCAGGTAGTAGGTGGCGAAGAACACTCCCAGGCCGAGGGCGATCCAGAGGAACTGCTTCGCGAACAGGGCGGAGGCCGCGCCGCCGTGGACCCGCGTCCCGCTGTAGACGTTCACCAGCCCGATCCCGCACAACAGGATCGCGATGAAGAGCAGCGGCCAGTCCATGCGCGCGAGCTTCGAGGGTCCGCTCATCGCTTCTCCGCCGCCGGCGGCCCGGCTTCCTGCGTCCGGAAGAACTCCTGCATCACCGCCTTCACGATGGGCGCGGCGGCCGACCCGCCGTGGCCGCCGTGCTCCACCATCGCCACCACGGCGATCCGCGGATCCTCGACGGGGGCGAATCCCGCGAACCAGGCATGGTCCCGGATCTCGTACGGAAGGTCCTCGGACTTGATCATCTTCCCCTTCACCTGGGCGACCTGGGCGGTTCCCGTCTTCCCGCCGACGACGATGCCGGGGAGCTTCGCCCTCCCGCCGGTCCCGTAATCGTTCACGACCCCGGCCAGCCCCTTCCGGATGAACTCCACGTTCTCCGGCTTCCAGGCAAGCTTTCGCACGAGTTCCGGCTTCTTCTCCGTCGTCGAGCCGTCCGGCAGGACGACCTTCGCCACCACGTGCGGCCGCATGACCTCCCCGCCGGTGGCCAGCGTGGCGTAACCGACCGTCATCTCGAGGGGAGTGAGGTGGATCGCCCCCTGGCCGATCCCGAGGAGCAGGCTCTCGTAATCGTACCAGCGCTCCTTCGACACACGCCGCTTCCATTCCTTGTCCGGGACGAGCCCCTTGCGCTCCCCGGGGAGGTCGATTCCGGTGAGGGTCCCCATCCCCGCGCCTTTCTCGACCGCGGCGACCGGCTCGGGCCCGAGACGCAGACCCAGGGTGTAGAAGTACACGTCGCAGGACTGCACCAGCGCCCGGTACATGTCCACGGAGCCGTGCCCTTTCTCCTTCCAGCACCGGAAGGTGCGGTTCCCCAGCCGGTACGATCCCGGGCAGTGGAGGGAGGCGCTTTTATCGATGATCCTCTCCTCGAGGGCGGCGAGCGCGAGGAACGGCTTGACGGTGGATCCCGGCGCGTAGGTCCCCTGGAGCCCCTTGTTCTGCATCGGTTTCCGCGGGTCGGCGTTGAGCGCCTGCCAGTCGGCCTTGCGGATCCCCCGGGCGAACACGTTGGGATCGAAGGCCGGCGCCGAGTAGAACGCGAGGACCTCCCCCGTCTTCGGAACGAGGGCGATCACCGCCCCTGCCTGGCTTCCCAACGCGTCTTTCGCCGCGTTCTGCAGATCGAGGTCGAGCGTGGTGTACAGCGGCATGCCCGTGGTCGACGGCACCTCTTCCACCATCCGCTGGTCGCGCCCCGCGGCGTCTACCTCGACCTTCCTTCCCCCGTTGATCCCGCGGAGGACGTTGTCCATCAGCCGCTCCAGCCCGTATTTCCCGACGAGGTCGCCCATCGCCAGCCGCCCGTCGCTCCGGGCGTCGAGCTCCTCCGGACTCGCCTCCCCCACGTAGCCGAGAGCGTGCGCGAACGCGGTCCCGTAGGGATAGCTCCGCTTGGCCTCCACCATCACGGAGAAGCCGGGCAGCCCCTCCCGGTTGAACTCGATGACGGACACCTGCTCGAAGCGCAGGTCCCTCGCCACGGTGATGCTCGTAAACGGATTCGACACCATCGCCTCCCGGACCTTTTCGAGGATCTCGACCGGGTCCGCGTCGAACTCCACGATCTCCGAGAGGAACCGGATCTCGCCGGCGGGGTCCGCCACGTCGATCGGGGAGCATACGAGGTCGAAGGAGCCCTGCGTCTCCGCGATCGGCCTTCCCTTCCGGTCGAAGATGGGCCCCCGCGGGGCGCGCACGGTGCGCATGCGGAGCCGGTTGTTCTCCGAGAGCGCCTGGTAGGTGTCGTAGCTGACCACCTGCAGCCAGTACAGGCGGGAAAGGAGGAGAAAGAAGGCCCCGACGGCCACATACAGGAGGACGCGGGCCCTCCGGGCGATGTCCGGGTCCTGTTCCCGCCTGCGGATGCGCTGGATCAATCCTTCACCCGGCGCCAGCGGCTCGAAAGGTCCATGAAAAGGGGCACGGCGATGAGGGAGGTCCACGCGATCCGGACCGCCTCCTGCGCGCCCCACAGCAGCGAGAAGATGCGGGCCCCCGCCAGCGAGAGGAGAACGACGACGGA
>JBFLWB010000027.1 GCA_040758155.1 Thermodesulfobacteriota bacterium | reverse complement strand
AAGAAGCTCGCCGCCATGAAGGAGCCGGTGATCAGGAGCGTGATCCATCCCCCCTCGGGGAACTTCATGATCACCGTGGCGCACAGGATCGACGCCGTCAGGGCGAACCCGATCCCGTTGACCGCGATCCCGTGCATCCAGCGGGGCTCCGTCTCCCGGTCCTTCCACCAGTGCAGCACCATCCCGAACTGCGACATGCTGAAGGTCAGGAACACGTTGATCGAGTACATGATCACGAGGTACCGCACCGAGCCCCCCGTGATGAACAGCATCAGGAACGCCATCCCTCCCATGAAGTAGACGCCGTACTTGGTCACCAGTCGCTCGGAGAGGTGGGCGAAGCGGTGCGGCATGTACGAGTCGTTGGCCATGTTGGAGAGCACCTGCGGGCCGCCCAGAAAGCCCGTCTGCGCCGCCACGAACAGGAGCACCGCCTCCGTGAAGAGGACGAAGGCCGTCAGGTACTTCGCCCCCTCCCCGCTCCACAGGTCCTGCACCAGCCCCCCGAACAGCACCGCGTTGAGCGTCTTCCCGTGGACCGGGGAGACGCCGTTGAGCACGTACCCCACGATGATCCCGCCCGCCATGAAGGCCAGCGAGAAGGCCAGGTAAAGCATGGCGCGCTTCCCGGTCTGCACCCGCGGCTCCCGCAGCGTCTGCATCGAGTTGGAAACCGCCTCGATCCCCGTGTAGGTCCCCGCGCCCATCGTGTAGGCCCGCAGCAGCAGCGCACCCACCCCCAGCCAGCCCATTTCCGCCGACGCCGCCCCCAGGTCGGCCGAGAGCTGCCCTCCCACTTCCGGGAGGTCCGGCAGGTGCCGGAAGATCGCGTACAGGATCAGCGGAGCGTGCGTGAGGATGAACGCCATGAAGATCGGCGTCAGGGCGAGGACCGATTCCTTGACTCCCCGCAGGTTGAGCCAGATCAGCAGCCCCAGCACCAGCGCGATGAACTCGAACTTGTGCGGGTGCCAGTCCGCCGGAAGGAAGCTGAAGATGGCGTCCGCCCCCGCGGCCACCGACACCGTGATCGTCAGCACGTAGTCGATCACCAGCGCCGATCCCGACACCACCCCGGCCTTCTCGCCCAGAAGCTTCGACGCCACGATGTACCCGCCGCCGCCCGACGGGAACGCCTCGATGATCTGGGAATAGCTTGCGCAGATGATGAACACCGTCAGCACCGTGGCCGCCGCGACGAACAGCGCGAGCACCGGGTGGCTCCCCAACGCCAGGTACGCCTCTTCCGGGCCGTACGCGGACGAAGAGATGCCGTCCGCCCCCAGCCCCACCCAGGCGAAAAAGGCGATCAGCGAAACGTGGTGGAAGATCTTCGGGTCGAAGATGTCCCGGGGAGTGCCCAGGAAGATCCGCTTCGCGCGTTGGGAAAGGGACTCCCGGGTCATGACTTAGTGCTCCAATTCATAAATACGGTAGCATCCGAACGCTGCTGCATCCGCCCCGGCTGCGTTACGCTCCCTCACCGTGCTCCCCGGCACGCCTCGGTCGCGCGCCTTGCCGGATGCGGCGCATCGACGTTCTCGGTGCTTACCGTATTTATGAACTGGAGCACTTAGAAAAATCCGCCGTTTGCATGGAATGGCTTCCGTTATCCGGCGGATTATACCACTTCCGCTTTCTTCCGGCGGAAGAAGGGTCCGGCCTCGTCCGGCGCGAAAAACCCCCGGACGCCCGATATGTATGTTAACATACATACTATGGATAACCTGACGCCATCCCAGAAGCGGGTCCTGCTGTTCCTGCAGGAATTCGTGAACCGGAACCGCTTCGCTCCCACGGCGAAGGAGATCGCCCTCCATTTCGGGATCGCGGAGAAGAACGCCTTCTATTACCTCGATCTCCTGGAGCGGAAAGGGTTTCTCCGCCGGAAGCGGCACCACCCGCGGCGCATCGAGTTCACTTCACTGGCCTCTCCCTATCGCCCCCCCAGACGCGTCCCCGTCCTGGGAGCGGTCCCCGCCGGCCCTCCGCGGGAGACGATCGAGCAGGCCGGGGAGGAGCTGTTCCTCGACCCCCTGCTGACCGGCGAAGGCGAGGTCTACGCCCTGCGCGTCGCGGGCGACAGCATGAAGGAGGCCGGGATCCGGGACGGGGATTACGTCCTGGTCCATCCCCAGGAGAGCGCCGGGGACGGCGACATCGTGGTGGCGGTCGTGGACGGCGAAGCCACCGTGAAGCGGCTTCGGCGGACGGACGGCGGCGTCCGCCTCGAGGCGGAGAACCCGGCCTTCCCTCCCCTGCTCCTCCCCGCGCCGGACGGCGAGGGCGCGGCGGCTTCCCGGACGCTGCGCATCGCGGGCAAGGTCGTCGGCCTGTTCCGGAGGATGTGATGTCTCCGTCGTCCCCCCGCCGGATCAGCCCCGCCGCGCTCTGGGCCGCGTGCCTCGCTCCATCGCCGGGGAAGATGGCGGCGCTCTTCGGGCCCGGCGCGACCCGCCTCGCGCTGCGGGCCGTGGCGGCTCCCCTGCTGGCGGGGGCGCCGGTCGTCGCGGTCGACGGCGGGAACCGGTTCGACCCGTACGAGGTCGTGCGGGCGGAGCGGGCCCTCGGCGGAAGCGGTAGGACCGCTCTTTCCCGGCTGCTCGTCTCCCGCGCCTTCACCTGCCACCAGATGGAGGCGCTCCTCTCCCGTCGGCTGCCGGAGACGCTGGCCCGTTCCGGCGCCCGGACCGCCCTGGTGCTCGGCCTGCCGGAGACGTTCGACGACGAGGACGTGCCGTACCCCGAGGCGTGCCGCGTCTTCCGGGGCTGCCTCTCCGCCCTGCGGCGGCTTTCCCGGGAGGAAACGCGGGTGGTGCTGGCGGGGGAGGCGGCGGCGCGGCGGCGACCCGGCTTCCAGCGCTACCTGGAGCGGACGGCGGACCCGCTGTTATTGCTGTGGGGAGAAGGTGGGGGGGACACACTTGCCGCGCTGGGGGGGGACACTCTTCCCCTGCGCCCCAATAAGATCAAGAATGTCCCCCCTGGCCCCCAGTTTGAAGGAGAACCATAATGGGCCGCACCGTCCTCCCCTTCACCCAGGAGCTGTACCGCGAGGAGGCGTCGTGGGCCCCCTTCCGGCGCGCCCTGCGGAAGGAGGACCGGGAGCTGCTCGACGACCTGTTCGCGGCGGCGCGCATCCACACCGCCGCGTGCGCCTTCGCGGGGCGGCCGGTCCCCTTCGAGGCGATCCTCGTGAGCATGCTCCTCGAGCAGCGCCGGGCGATGCGGGAGCTGGAGCTGAAACTGGAGGCGCTGGAGATGAAGGGTTAGCATGTCCCCCACTGCGGGGTGGATCTTCGACATCGTCCCCGCGGCGGACGGCGTCACGGTCTGGTTCCGCCGCGAAACGGGGGAAACGTCGCCGCTGCGGGCCCCTTTCCGCCCCTCCTTCGTCCTCGCCGGCAAGGGAGTCCGCCGGGAGGCGGTCGAGGCGGCCGCCCGCCGCTGGAGCTGCGCCGCCTCTCCCCGCGAAGGAACCGACTTCTTCTCGGGGAAGCCGGCGCCGGCCTGGACGGTCACGGTCCCCCGCGCCGGGGCGCTGCGGGAGACGGTGCGGAAGGCGGAAAGGGCGTTCGGGCCCGAGGCGCTGCACAACGCCGACCTCTCCGTCGAGCAGCAGTTCGCGCTCTCCTCGGGGCTGTACCCGCTGGCGCGCGCCGAGGCCGAGCTCTCGCCGGACGGCGCCCTCCTCGCCGCGCGCGTCCTCGACTCGCCGTGGGACGCCGACGCCCCGCTCCCCGCGTTCACGGCGGCGCGGCTGGCATCCGCCGGGACCGGCCACCCCGCCCACGGGCGGGCGCGCCCCCTCGAGTTCACCGCGGAGGATCGGACCCACGTGCTCCCGTGGGAGGAGGGGGCCGACCTCCTCCGGGAGCTCCAGCGGCTGGTCGACGCCCACGACCCCGACCTGCTCGTGACGGAATACGGCGACGACTTCATCCTCCCCCGCCTGCTCGCCCTCGCGGCGCGCCTGCGCTTTCCTTTGAATCTCGGGAGGGCCGCCCTCCCGGCGGGACGCGGCGGAGACGCCGTCCGCCGCACCCGGGAGCGCTCGTACTTCTCCTACGGGCAGGTCGTCTTCCGCGCCGCGGGGCACTACCTCGACGGCCGCTGGCACGTGGACGCCCGCAACTCGTTCCTCTTCGCCGACACCGGCCTGCAGGGGCTGGTCGAGCTGTCCCGCCTATCGGGCATCCCGCTGCAGCGGATGGCGCGGTCGTCGCCGGGGACCGCCATCTCGGCGATGCAGATGGCGACGGCGGTTCGCCGGGGGATCCTCGTCCCGTTCAAGAAGCGGGAGCCCGAAGCGTTCAAGACGGCGCTGGAGCTCGTGGAGACCGACAAGGGAGGGCTCACCTACCTTCCGCGCCCCGGGCTCCACGAGAACGCGGGGGAGCTCGACTTCGCCTCGATGTACCCGTCGCTGATGGTCCGCTACAACATCTCGCCGGAGACGGTGAACTGCCGCTGCTGCGCGGGCGACGCCCTCCCAGTCCCCGGCATCCCCGCGCGCACGTGCCGGCGCCGCATCGGGCTCGTGCCCGGGACGATCGCGCCGGTGCTCGCCAAGCGCTCCCTGCTCAAGGGACGGCAGAAGGCCGCCGCCGATCCCGCGGAGCGGGAGGCGCTGCGGCGCCGGCAGACCGCCCTCAAGTGGCTGCTGGTGGTGTGCTTCGGCTTCCTCGGCTACAAGAACGCCCGCTTCGGGCGCATCGAGGCGCACGAGGCGACCACCGCGTGGGGGCGGGAGAAGCTGCTGTCGGCCAAGGAGGTCGCGGAAGGCGCGGGCTTCTCCTTCCTCCACGGGCTCACCGACGCCCTCTGGGTGAAGCGGGAAGGAGCGACGGAGGACGACTACCGGCGGCTCGCGGAGACGATCACGGAGGAGACCGGGATGCCGATCGCCCTCGAGGGGATCTACCGGTGGATCGCCTTCCTGCCGTCGAAGGGGAACCCGCGCGTCGGCGTCCCCAACCGGTTCGTCGGCGCCTTCGCCGACGGGGAGGTGAAGGCCCGGGGGATCGCGATGCGCCGCTCCGACACCCCTCCCTTCGTCGCGGAGCTGCAGCGGGAGCTGCTGCGGCGGATGGCGGAAGCGCGCGGGATCGGGGAGCTCCGCGCGATGCTGCCGGAGCTGCAGGAGGCGGTCGAGGCGGCGGCGCTGGAGCTGCGCGAGGGGCGCGTCCCCCCGGAAGCGCTGTCGGTCTCGCGGCGGCTGTCGAAGGAGCCGCAGCGGTACGTCGCGGCGACCGCGGCCTCGGAGGTCGCGCGGGAGCTTTCCGGGCGCGGCGTGGCGTTGCGCCCCGGCTCCCGCATCCGGTACCTGCTCACGGACGAGGGGGGGCGGAGCGCGCGGGGCGCGGGGAAGCAGCACGGCCGGGCGGCGGGTTTCCTCGACGGGAGCGAATCGCCGGACCTGCGCCGCTACGAGGCGATGCTGCGGGAGGCGGCCGAAGAGCTGCTAGGAACCATGTGATATATTTGCGCGGTGGACGTATCGATCGTCATCGTGAGCTGGAACACGAAGGAGCTGCTGCTCGACTGCATCGCGTCGGTGTATCGCACGGCGGAGAAGGCGCGCTTCGAGATCATCGTATCCGACAACGGGAGCCGGGACGGCAGCCTCGAGGCGGTGGCGGAGAAATATCCCGAGGTCCGGCGGATCGAAAACAGCGCCAACCTGGGGTTCGCAAGGGCGAACAACATCGCGATCGAACGGATGCAAGGAAGGTACGCCCTCCTGCTGAACACCGACACCGTCCTCAAGCCCGGCGCGCCGGATCGGCTGTTCGATTTCATGGAATCCCGTCCGGACGCGGGGATGTGCGGTCCGCAGCTTCTGAACACCGACGGCTCCCGGCAGACCTCCTTCGGGACGTTCCCCACGATCGCCACGGAATTTTTGGGCCGCACCGTCGCGCGCTTCCTGTTCGCCACGCCCGGCGCCCGGCCCGGCGGAAGCGCCGCTCCCGTCCCGGACGGCCCCGCCGAAGCGGACTTCATCATCGGCGCCTGCATGATGGTGCGCCGTAGCGCCATGGAGGCGGTCGGCGCATTCGATCCGGATTATTTCTTCTTCTACGAGGAGATCGACTGGTGCTGGCGGATGCGTCAGGCCGGGTGGCGGATCTGGTTCGTGCCGGAGGCGGAGGTCGTACATTTCGGGGGGCAGAGCGCGAAGAACCTGAACCTGAGGGCGCGCGCCGAGTCGTGGCGCTCGCGCT
>JBFLWB010000026.1 GCA_040758155.1 Thermodesulfobacteriota bacterium | reverse complement strand
GCTGCTCGGCCGCCCGGATCTTTTTCCGGAACGTGTCGGCGAAGCTTTCCGGGAAGGCGTCGGCGAGCCATTTCCCCGCGGCGATGGCGTATGGCGCCGCCTTGGACTCGCGGATCACGCGCGCGTCCTTCGGCAGGACGATCACCAGCAGGAACACCAGCCCCACCGCCAGCAGCGCCCCCTTCGCCGTTCCCGCGACCAGCCCCCCGAGCCGGTCCACGGCCGACAGCTTCGACTTGCGGATCCTCGCCTCGATGAAGGCGCCGAGCAGGGAGAAGACAAGGAAGACGGCGAGGAGGATGCCCACGTATCCTGCCACCTCGGCGTATCGGAAAGAAAGCTTCAGGAGCGAGACCGCGTCGGCGTAGAACCGGATCCCGGCGATGTGCCCCGCCACCAGCCCCGCGATCGAGAAGAGCTGCCGCACCAGCCCGCGCAAAACGCCGAAGACGGCGAACAGCGCCAGCAGCGCGACCACGACGATGTCGAGCAGATTCATGGCGCCATTATAGAACGCGCAGAACGGGGACGTACATGAATCGTCAGATCTTCCGCAAAAGGGGGACAGACATGAAGCGCAGGGAGCATCGTTACGCGGTGACGATCCGCAGCTGATCGCATGGAGCGTTCCGCGAGCCGTGCACCAGGACCAGCGGGTCCCCCGCCGCGACCCTGCGCAGGCGACGCAGCGCCCGCACGGCCTTCTCCGTCATCCCCGTCGCATCCGCCTCCTCCTCCAGCAGCATCGGCTCCACCCCCCGGTAGAGCGCCATCGCCGCCGCGACCCCGCGGGACGGCGTGAAGGCGACCACCGGGACGGAGGGGCGCGACGCCGCCATGATCGCCGCGCTGCGGCCGGACCGTGTGAACACGACCACCGCCTTCGCCGGGAGCGCGGCCGCCGCCCGGCACGCGGCGTCCGCCACCGCCCCCGCGGTGCCGTACGGACGCCACAGCTCCCCCATGGCGGGAGGCATCCTCCGCTCGGCGCTCTCCACCACCTTCCGCATCGTCTCGACCGCCTTCACGGGATATTTCCCCATGGAGGTCTCCGCCGACAGCATCACCGCGTCGGTCCCGTCCCAGACTGCGTGGGCTACGTCGGAGACTTCCGCCCGCGTGGGGACGGGGCTTCCGACCATCGATTCGAGCATCTGCGTCGCCGTGATCGCGTTGACGCCGGCCGTGAGCGCCGCCGCGATGATCCTGCGCTGGAGATGCGGCACCTCCTCCAGCGAGGCTTCCACGCCGAGGTCTCCCCGGGCGACCATCACCGAATCCGCCGCCTTCAGGATCCCGTCGAGGTTCTCCAGCGCCTGCGGCTTCTCCAGTTTTGCGACGACGGGGACCTCCTTCCCCGCCGCCCGGATTGCCCGGAGCAGCTCCCGCACGTCCCCCGCCGACCGCACGAAGGAGAGCGCCACGAAATCGACCCCAAGCTGCAGCCCGAATGCGAGGTCCCGCCGGTCTTTCCTCGTCATGGACGGCAGCGACACCTTCCCGTCGGGCAGGTTGACTCCCTGCCGGTCGCCCACCGTTCCCCCCTGCTCCACTCTGCACCGTATCCGCCGCCCCGAGACCGACCGGACGATCAGCCGCACGGCGCCGTCCTTCAGCAGGATGCGATCGCCCTGCCGGACATCCGCCGGCAGCCCTTCGTAATCGACGCCGCAGATCGTCTCGTCCCCCGTCACGTACCCCGTGGTCAGGGTGAACTCGGTCCCTCGCCGCAGGACAACCGACCCGTTCCCGAACCGCCCCAGCCGGATCTTGGGCCCCTGCAGGTCCTGCAGGATCGCCACATGCCGCCCCTGCTTCCGCGCCTCCGCGCGGACGGCCTCGATCAAGCCGGCATGCCACTCCTGCTTCCCATGCGAGAAGTTGAACCGCGCGACCGACATCCCCTGCCGGATCATCCCCGCGATCACGGACGGGGAGTCGGACGCCGGCCCGATGGTGCAGACGATCTTGGTGGCGGGAGGAAGCATGGGAGAACCTCCATGAAAGAGCAGAACAGGGACGTTCCTTAGATCTTCCGCTGAACCGGGACAGACCTCAAGCTCCCTGGTGTGTCCCTTTATGGTGTGTCCCATTATTGCGCATGTTCTCATGAATGTATAAAGTAAGTCGTTACCGCCGGAGTGGTGGAACTGGCAGACGCGCGGGACTCAAAATCCCGTGGCCGCAAGGCCGTGCGGGTTCGACCCCCGCCTCCGGCACCATGAAACGTTCAAGGGAGCATGGAGAATATCCTTTGCTCCC
>JBFLWB010000025.1 GCA_040758155.1 Thermodesulfobacteriota bacterium | reverse complement strand
GAAGGGTCGCACGAGATCCGGGGGAAGAAGCTCGGGATCATCGGGTACGGCAGCATCGGTTCGCAGCTCTCCATCCTGGCCGAAGCGCTGGGAATGCGGGTGTACTACCACGACATCGCCGAGAAGCTCTCCCTGGGGAACGCGAAGAAGGTCCCGCTCGAGGAGTTGCTGCGAATCGCGGACATCGTATCGATCCACGTCGACGGAAGGGGCTCCAACCGGGATTTCATCGGCGACCGGGAATTCGCCGCGATGAAGGACGGCGTCGTCTTCCTGAATTTGAGCCGCGGCTACGTGGTGGACGTCGAGGCGCTGGCGAGGAACCTGCGGAAAGGGAAGGTCCGGGGGGCGGCGGTCGACGTCTTCCCGGAGGAGCCGCGCAGCAACAAGGAGCCGTTCGTCTCACCGCTGCAGGGGATACGGAACGTGATCCTCACGCCCCACATCGGCGGCTCCACGGAGGAGGCGCAGCAGAACATCGGGGTCTTCGTCGCGGCGCGCATCCTGCGGTTTCTCGATTCCGGCGCCACGTCCTCCAGCGTCAACTTCCCGGTCCTCCAGGCGTCGCCGACGCGCGAGATGCACCGGTTCGCCCACCTCCACGAAAACATCCCCGGCATGATGGCGAAGATCAACGACCTTTTCGCGCAGCAAGGCGTCAACATCGTCGGGCAGCATCTGCAGACCCGGGGGCACCTCGGGTACGCGGTGATCGACGTCGGGGAAGGGTGCGACCGCTCGATCCTCGGCCTTCTCGGGAAGATCCCCCACACGATCCGGGCGCGCCTCGTCTTCTGACGCCGCGGCGTCACGCCCCCCCGGCATGCCCCGCCCGCCCGGGAGGAAAGAAAACGGCGTGGTTCGATGTGAACCGGGGCGGTGTCCGCCCCGCGATCGCGCGGATCGAGGCGTTGCCGAGGAGCTCCTTCCCGAGGAAGCGGCGCGCCTGCTCCCTCCCCCACCCTCCGCTCGCCGGCACCGACCGGTACAGCCCCAGCGATTCCCCCTTTCCGGGGAAAGGCGGACCTTCCGGCTCTCCGCTCCCCGGCGTCCCGGCCCACGCCGCATCGCGCGGCAGGTTCAGGATCGCCAGGTTCAGGAACCCGATCCGGTCGACACGCTCCGCGAGGAACGACAGGGTCCGCTTCGCGTCTTCGCGCGTCTCCCCCGGGATCCCGAGCATCACGTAGACGTAGGAGGAGATCCCCGCCCGCGAAAGGTTCGAAAGGATCGCCGACGCCTCCTCGACGCGGGTCCCCTTCCCCATCCGGTCGAGGAGATCCTGCGAGGCGCTCTCCAGCCCCAGTTGGAGCATCGAGCAGCCCGCGGCCGCCAGCTCCGCGACGAACCCGGGATCGAGCAGCTCCCGGCCGAACCGCGCGAACCCGTGCCAGGAGATCCCCCTCAACAGCTCTTTCCGCTCCGCCATCGACCGGAGGACCGCAGGGGGAATCGCGTTGTCGGTGAGATGGAACCGGGAGACGCCGTAGCGCAGCGACAGCTCCCGCAGGAGCGCGGGGACCGACGCGGGGTCTGCCCCCCGGAAGGCATGGGTCGGAGCCACCGCCTCGGGGCACCAGGCGCACTTCCCCCAATAGCAGCCGCGGGACGACGCGACGGGAAGCACCGGCTCCGGGGACAGGTATTGCGGCAGGGAAGCGAACCGGTAGTCCGGAAGGAACTCGGCCTCCACCCCTCCCTCGAGAAATCCGTCCCCGCTCTTGATTCCCTCCGCGACGACGGCTGCCAGCGCCTCCTCCCCCGGCCCGAAGCCGATCGCGTGGAAGGGGGAAAAGCGCAGCCCCTCCCTTCGCAGCGGTTTCCTCCAGGAAGTGAGCATCCCCCCGCCGCCCAGGATCCTCGCCCCGGGAAGGCGGCGCCTCAGCATTCCCGCCAGCTCGAAAGCGGGCAGAACCTGGTGACGGTAGTGGATCGAGATCGCGACGTTCCGGGGGCGCATCTCCACGATCCCCGGCAGGAGCTCCCGGAAATACCCCGTGAATACCGTTTCCTCCTCCCCGGAGGCCATCCGCCGCAGGTCGGGGGGGGAGAATTCCGAGAAATCCCGGTGGGTGTAATCGCCCAGGGTCAGCCGTTCCGCCCCTCCCGGGCCGCGATGCGCGGAAAGCGCGCCGTCCAGGTGGCGGACGGCGGCGGC
>JBFLWB010000024.1 GCA_040758155.1 Thermodesulfobacteriota bacterium | reverse complement strand
CCGCACGGCGTCCCCCTCCGGCGAGCTTCCGGTGGGGGCGGTCACCGCCCTCGCGGGGGCGCCCTTCTTCCTCTTCCTCCTGCGGCGCAACGGGGGGCGGTCGTGAACCCGCATTTCTCACCAGCGTCCGTAGCGAGGCGGTGGAGACGGGCGTGGCTACAAGGCGTCGCGACCGAGGGCCCCGGAGGCGCACTTGACGGTGCGTCGAGGAGCCCGACCGAGCGCAACGCAGTAGACATGCCCGTATCCGCCGCCGCAGTAGGAGGCTGGTGAGAAATGCGGGTGAAGCCCGTCCTGTCCGCGCGCAACGTGGCGTTCCGGTACGGCGACCGGGAAGTGCTGCGCGGGGTGGACATCGATCTGCGCCCCGGCGAGGCGACGATCCTGCTGGGGCCGAACGGCTCCGGCAAGAGCACGCTGCTCAAGGTGCTGTCGGGGTTTCTTCCGCCGGCGTCCGGCGAGGTCTTACTGTTCGGCCGCCCCCCCCGCTCGTACCCGCGCCGCGAGATGGCGCGGCTATTGTCGGCGGTAGGGCAGGATCCACCGGTGGACTTCCCGATGACCGTGGCGGAATACGTCGCGTTCGGGCGGTTCGCCCACCAGGGCTTCTTCGGGGAGACGACGCCCGAGGACCGGGAGCAGGTCGCGCGGGCGCTCGAGATGACGGAGCTGTCGGAGCTGAAGGACCGCGCGCTGTCGGAAGTCTCCGCGGGGGAGCGGCAGCGGGCCACCGTCGCCCGGTCGGTCGCGCAGGAGGCGGACGTGATGCTGCTCGACGAGCCCACGGCGTTCCTCGACATCCGCCACCGGGTGGCGTTCCACGAGATCGTCGCGCGGCTCAAGGACCACCGCCGGGTCGCCGCGCTGGTCGCCTCCCACGACCTGTCGTTATGCGCGGAGTACGGGGAGCGGATCGTCCTGCTGTCCGAAGGGAAGGTGGCGGCGGAGGGGGCGCCGGAGAAGGTGCTGACGCCCGGGAACATCCGGGCCGCGTACGGAGTCGATGTCGCGTGCGACCGGAATCCCGCGACCGGCGCGATCCGCGTCACGCCGCTGCGGCGGGAGGACCCGGGCAAGGGAAATCGTTAGCGTCACAACAGGGGGGAACCGGGGAAGACGGTGGGAATCCGTCGCTGCCCCGCATCTGTCACTGGAACGAAACCCGCAGGATCGCCACTGGCCTGAAGTCAGGCCGGGAAGGCGCGGGGAGTAGGTTGCCGGAAGCCAGAATACCCGGACCGCCCTGAATCCATGAAGCCCTTTCGAGGGAAAGGAGAAACGATGAAAGAGACGTTCAGGGCGTTGCGTCGGTCGGTTTCGGCGTTCCTGCTGCTCGCGGCGGCGGCGCCATGCCTCCCCGCGGCCGAGGGCCCGGTGGTCATGGACCCCGTGGTGGTCACGGCCACCCGCATCGAAGAGAAGGTTTCCGAGCAGGCGTCCGCCGTCAGCGTGGTGGAGCGCGACGACATCGAGCTGAGGGTCCCGGCGCTGGCCGGCGACGTCCTCCCGGGGCTCCCCGGCGTGGACGTCCAGCGCACCGGCAGCATGGGGAACATCGAGTCCATCCGCCTCCGCGGGGGGCAGGCGACCGGCACCCTCGTCCTGATCGACGGCTTCCCGGTGAACAGCCCGAGCCTTGGGCTGTTCGACATCGGCTCCCTGCCGGCCGCGCGGTTCGAGCGGGTAGAGGTAGTCCGCGGCGCCCAGAGCGCGCTGTACGGCTCCAACGCCATGTCCGGCGTGGTGAACTTCCTCCCGCCGGCCCCGAAGGAGGGCGCTCGCCACGGAGGAGGGATCGCCGCGGGGAGCTTCACGACGCTGCAGTGGAACGCCTTCACCGAGAGGGGCGGGAAGGGAGGGAGCTACCACTTGGGAGGCGCCGGCTTCCGGACCGACGGGATCATGGAGAACGACGACGGCAACCTCGCGTCGTTCCTCGGCGGGGGAGAGGTCCCGGTCGGGGAGAAGAGCAGGGCGCACTTCCTCGTGCTGGGCACGGACCTGGAAAAGGGGATCCCCGTCGATTTCGGCAACACGAACGACGACGACCATCGCTCGACCCGCCGGGGGATCCTCGCGGGCGGGAGGCTGGAATCGCGACTCTCCCAGGCATTGGAGATAACCGCCTCAGCGAGCGTCCACGACGAAAGGTCGCTCCAGAAGGACGCCGCCGACCCCGAGGACCTGTTCCCGTTCTCCTTCACGAGCGACACGAGGACCCGGAAATCCGTCTTCGGGCTCATGGCGCGCGTGATCGGAGGAGAGCGTTCCGACACCTTCGTCGGCGTGGAGTACACCCGGGACCGCCTGACGGGGAAGGACCAGGACAGCTTCTCCGGCGCCTCGTCCTCCTTCGGCAAGACGATCAACCGGTCCGCGTTCCTCCAGCAGGAGTGGCGCCCGGTGAAGGGGACCGGATTGAGCGCCGGCGTGCGGGTGGACCGGAACACGGAGGCGGGGACCGAGGTGAACCCGCGCCTTGCGGCGTATCGGGAGATCGGGACCACGGGGGTGCGCCTTCGGGCGGCGGCCGGCCGCGGTTTCCGGACCCCCACGGTCGACGAGAAGACCGACCCGTCGGTCGGCAACCCGGATCTCCGCCCGGCGAGGTCGTTCTCCTGGGAGGCGGGGGCCGACGCGGTTCTTGCGGGCGGGGACGCCCTCGTTTCCGCGACCTGGTTCTACCAGTCCTTCCGCGACCTGATCGAGTTCGACGGTACCCTGGGGACGGGACCGCAGGGGTTCGGGCAGATGCTCAACAAGGGGCGCGCCTTCTCCCGGGGCGTGGAGGCGTCCGCCGCATGGAACCTCCTGAAGAACGTCGCCGCGGAACTCGCGTACACGTTCACGGACACCTGGGAGGCGCTGGGCGGGCGCAGGATCCTCGCCGTCCCGACGCACCGAGGCAGCGTCTCGCTCGTCTGCACGCCTGCGGCGGGGCTGACCCTCCGCGGGGACTGGCGCATCGAGGACGACATGCTCGACGCCCCGCCGAACGGCGAAGATCCCCGGCGGCCGGGATATTCGCGGGTGGACCTGTTCGGGAGGTACCGCTGGAGGACGCAGGACCCGGAATCCGGCGAGATCGCCCTGGTGGGCAAGGTGTCGAACCTCCTGGACCGGCGGTACGAGGAGCGGAGGGGACACCCCTCCCCCGGGATCGGCGTCCTTCTCGGGATGGAAGTGGTCCTCTGAAAATCGCGCCGGGGCGCGGCATTTCCCGCCCCGGCGCATCTTTACACCCCGCGGGAAACGCGATAGTTTATTCAATTATATGCGTTCCTCCGGGGGTGTCCGCTCGATGGACCGCAACCTCGTCGATAAATGCCGCGTCGTCCTCCAGCAGCAGCTGGACGAGGCGATGGCGGAGGCGGAGCGGACCGTGGTGGACATGACCACCGTCGGGGACGAGAATTTCCCCGACCCCACCGACCGCGCGCTCCTCGAATCGAACCGCAACTTCACCCTCCGTCTCCGCGACCGGGACCGGAAACACCTCGCCAAGATCAAGGAGGCCATCAAGCGGATCGAAAGCGGAACCTTCGGCATCTGCGAGAGCTGCGGGGGAGATATCGACGAAAAGCGGCTCATCGCGAGGCCGGTCACCTCCCTCTGCATCGACTGCAAGACCGAAGCGGAGGAGGAAGAGGTAAGGTAACGCCCGCCAGGGAACTCCCGCAGGTCGCACGGCAGCCGGAGGTCATATGACGGAGTTGCGCAAAGACCCGATCGTGGGCCGATGGGTCATCATTTCCAGGGAGCGCGCCAAGAGGCCCCAGGAGTTCGCGCGGGAGCCCGTCCAGCGGCGGACGGGCATGTGCCCGCTGTGCCCCGGGAGCGAGCGCATGACCCCGCCCGAGATCCTGGCCTACCGCGACGGCGGCAGCCCCAACGACCCGAACTGGACCCTGCGCGTGGTCTCCAACAAGTTCCCCGCGCTGCGCATCGAAGGGGAGCTCGGGAAGGCGGCCGACGGGATCTACGACCGGATGAACGGGATCGGGGCGCACGAGGTCGTCATCGAGACGGAAAAGCACGACGTCGACCTGTTCGATCTTTCGGAGAAGCGGATCCGGGACGTGCTGTGGGCGTTCCGGGAGCGCATCCTCGACCTGAAGAAGGACCGCCGCTTCAAGTCCGTCATCGTCTTCAAGAACCACGGGGCGGCCGCCGGCGCCTCCCTGACCCACAGCCACTCGCAGCTCATCGCCCTGCCGGTCATCCCGAAGCGGGTGATGGAGGAGATGATCGGCTGCCGGGAGTATTATCGCTTCCGGGACCGCTGCCTCCTCTGCGACATCGTCACCCAGGAAGTCGACCAGAAGCACCGCATCGTCGAGGAGACCGCCGATTTCCTGGCCTTCGCTCCGTACGCCCCCCGGTTCCCCTTCGAGACCTGGATCGTTCCGAAGCGGCACCAGTGCGCCTACGAGATGATCGAGGAAGGGCAGGCGATGGGGCTGGCCGCCGTCTTCCGCCGGACGCTCCGCCGGCTGAACATCGCGCTGGAGAACCCCCCGTTCAACTTCATCATCCACAGCGCCCCCTTCGAGGAGAGGGCGGTGGATTTCTACCACTGGCACGTGGAGATCATGCCGAAGCTGACGAAGGTGGCGGGGTTCGAATGGGGATCGGGTTTCTACATCAACCCGACCCCTCCCGAGGAATCGGCGAAGTTCATGCGGGAACTGGCGGAATGAGCGGGAGGAAGGAGGAATGAAGGTCCTCGTCGCGTCTCCCGAGGCGGTGCCGTACGCGAAGACGGGAGGGCTCGCGGACGTCTCCGGGGCGCTGCCCCGGGCGCTGCGCCGGATCGGAGTCGAAGCCGACCTGGTCCTTCCGTACTACCGGTGCGTGGGGAAGGACCGGTTCCCCCTGTGGGACCAGGCGCAGGAGATCCGCGTTCCGCTGGGCCACCGGGAGGAGGCCGGGACGGTCGAGGAGACGGAGGGGGCGGCGGGCGAGCGCGTCTTCCTCGTGCGCAACGACCGGTATTTCGACCGGGAGTTCCTCTACGGGACGCGGGACGGGGATTATGTCGACAATTGCGAGCGGTTCACCTTTTTCTGCCGCGGCGTCATGGAGTGGATCCGGCGGTCGGGGCGCCGGTACGACATCCTCCACTGCCACGACTGGCAGGCGGCGCTGATCCCCGTGTACGCGAGGACGCTCTACGCGGACGGCGAGCCGTTCCGGTCGCTGGCCACCGTCTACACCGTCCACAACCTGGGCTACCAGGGGCTGTTCTGGAACCACGACCTCCCGATGACCGGCCTCGGGTGGGATCTCTTCACTCCGCAGGCGCTGGAGTTCTACGGGAAGATCAACCTGATGAAGGGGGGGCTGGTGTTCGCGGACGTCCTCTCCACGGTCTCCGCGACCTACAGCCGGGAGATCCAGAGGGAGGAGTTCGGGTACGGCCTCGAGGGAGTGCTGCACGAGCGGCGGGAAGACCTTTTCGGGATCGTCAACGGCATCGACTACGACGAGTGGAACCCCGTCACCGACCGCCGGATCGCGGCGAACTTCTCCGCCGCGGACCTCTCCGGGAAGGCGCTCTGCCGGCAGGATCTCCTCTCCGAGTTCGGCCTTCCCGACGGGAAGGAGCTGCTGATCGGCATCGTCGGCCGCCTGACCGTGCAGAAAGGGTTCGACCTCGTCGAGCAGGCCGGCGAGTGGCTGGCCGACCAGCCGCTGCGCATGGTCATCCTCGGGAGCGGGGAGCGGAAGTACGAGGAGGCGATCGCGGACCTCGCCCGGAGGCATCCCGGCCGCATCGCCGTCCGGATCGCGCACGACGAGGATCTCGCGCACAAGATCGAGGCGGGCGCCGACGCCTACCTGATGCCCTCCCGCTACGAGCCGTGCGGCCTGAACCAGATCTACAGCCTGAAGTACGGGACCGTGCCCATCGTCCGCAACACGGGCGGCCTGGCCGACACGGTCACGGACGCCGACGTGAGCCCCGGGGAAGGGACCGGATTCGTCTTCCAGGGGTACGACCCCGCCGACATGAAGGACGCGGTCTCGCGGGCGGTCGCCGCGTTCGCCGATCGTCCCCGCTGGGAAGGGATCGCGCGGCGGGGAATGGCGAAGGATTTCTCCTGGGAGGCCTCCGCCCGGCAATACGTCGACCTTTACGGGAAGGCGCTCCGGAAACGGGGGCGGGAAGGGTAGCGCCACCGCATGTCCGACCGAATGGACAAGCACTCCTTCCTCGCCCTCCTCTCCCGGGTCGTAGAGATCTCCAACTCGAACATCCTGGTGGAGAACCGGCTGAAGTCCATCTGCGACCTGCTGTGCCGCGAGGGCGGGGTCGACGGCGCCGTCATCTTCCGGCGGGAGCCGCGGGGAGAGGACCTGGTGCCGTGGATCGCGTCCGGCGCCGGGAGCGACGTCGCGGGACAGCCGGAATTCGCGATCCGTTCCGGGGAGGGGGTCGCCGGCAAGGCGGCGTACCGAAGGGCGCAGGTGTTCTTCCCGGACGTGAAGGAGACGCCCCCCCCCCAGGCGGTCCCCCGGGAGCTCGACGACTTCGCCTCGATCCTCTCCGTCCCCGTGATGGACGACGTCTACCTGTACGGAGTCATGAACCTGTCCACGCTTCGGCCCGCCCGGTTCACCGAGGAGGAGCGGGCGTTCTTCCAGGTCGTGGCCACGGAGTCGGCGGGGGCGATCCGCAACAGCAAGCTGTACCACGACGCCCGGAAGCGCGTGTCGGAGCTCATCACGCTGAACGAGATCGGCCGCGCGATCATCTCCTCCTTCGAGGTGCCGGACATCCTCGGCTACGTCTCCAAGTCCACGACGCGGCTGCTGGCGGCGGACGGGTGCACCGTGCGGCTGGCGGCCGGCGGGCGCGGGCCGCTGCGGGTGATGGTGGACGAGGGGTACGGGCGGCCCGGGCTCCGCCGGGAGTTCCGCTCGCCGGGGAAACGGCTGGCGTTCCAGGTTTTCCAGCAGCGTCGGCCGCTGCTCATCAACGGCCCCGACGATTCCCCTCATTACGACGAGCTCGCCTCGCGCGGCATCGTCTCCTACTTAGGGCTGCCCATCGTTTCCAAGGAGCAGTCGCTGGGGGTCATCAGCTACTACTCTTCGACCCCCGGGCAGCACTTCGACATGGAGGCGGTGCACCTGATGCAGACGGTCTGCTCCCAGCTCGCGAACATGATCGAGCACGCGACGACGCTGGAAAAGGCGCGCCGGCTGGCGCAGGAGAACCAGGACAAGGTCGGGCGGATCTCCGCGCTGCATGACATCGCCCGGGTGATGATGTCCACCGTGAAGACGGAGCGGCTGATCCAGTCCATGCTGTTCTCGCTCGTCTCGACCGGGGGGCTGAAGTTCAGCCGCGCGATCCTGTTCCTCCTCTCCGAGGACGGCAGGCAACTCGTGGGCCGCATGGCGATGGGGCCCCGGGACCGGAAGGAGGTCCGGTGGATCGACCGCCTTCCGCGGGAGCTGCTCGAGGAGGGTTCCGGGGAGGCGCGGGAGGGGATCCGGGAGCTGTTGTGGACGGACGTGGACAGGCTGCGGATCCCGATGGGGGACGCCGGCTGCATGGTGGTCCGCTCGGTGCTGGAGAAGCGTCCGATCCTGTCCGCGAACCGGTGCGACGTGCCCGATTCTGAGAAGGCCCCCGATTTCTGCGCGGGGTTCTGCGGGCATCACTCGGCGGTCTTCGCATCCGTCCCCCTCGTGATCAAGGGGAAGCCGCACGGGGCGATCTACGTCGACAACATGTTCCGGGACCGCGACCTTACCGACGAAGACGTCCAGGTCCTCACGACCTTCGCATCAAACGCGTCGCTTGCCATGGAGAACGTCTCCCTGTACGAGTCGCTCGAGAACGCGCTCCACACCGTCCGCTCGACGCAGGACCGCCTCCTCCAGAGCGAGAAGCTCATGGCGCTGGGCGAGATGGCCGCCCGGATCGCGCACGAGATCAAGAACCCCCTCACCGTGATCGGGGGGTTCGCCCGGCGGATGGCGAAGGCGGAGAATCCGGTGAGCGACCGGTCCACCGTGGAGCGGTACGCCCAGATCATCCTGAAGGAGGTGCAGCGGCTCGAGCGGATCATCCACGAGACGCTTTACTTCTCCCGGGAGGCGGCTCCCGAGCTGCGCAGCCTGGATCTGAACCGGCAGGTCCGGGAGGCGCTGGCGGTATTCCGGGACGAGCTCCAGGAGGCCCGCATCGCGACCGGGACCGACCTCTCCCCGGACCTCCCCGTGATCTTCGCCGACCCGGACCAGATCGAGCAGGTGCTGTGGAACCTCATCAACAACGCCATCCAGGCGATGGAAGGCGGCGGCACCCTCACGATCACCACGCGCCCCTCCCTGCCTCCCGAGCCGGCGGGGGTGACGCTCCGGGTGAGCGACACGGGCGGCGGGATCCCGCACGACGCGGTGCACAACATCTTCAACCCGTTCTTCACCACCAAGGCCAAGGGGACGGGGCTGGGGCTGACCATCGTCCACGCGATCGTGGACCGGCACGGAGGGGAGATCCATCTGGACAACCAGGAGGGCCATGGCGTAACCTTCTCCATCTTCCTCCCCCTCATCCCGAAGGAGACGGGGGCGGGCGACAGAATCCTCGGGCAGATGAGAAAGGGCGATGACGGCGAAGACGCGACTGGCTGAGATCCGCGGGAAGGCGGAGGCGGGGGAGCGCCTGTCCGAAGACGACGCGCTCGCGCTCTACCGGAGCAGGGACCTTCTCTCCGTCGGCGAGATGGCGGAGGGGGCGAACCGCAGGAATAACGGGGACCGGGTGCACTTCATCGTGAACCGGCACGTCAACCCCACGAACATCTGCGTGAACCGGTGCCGGTTCTGCGCCTTCAGCAAGGGCAAGGAGGAGCCGCTCGCCTACACGATGACGACGGAGGAGATCCTCCGCCGGGCGGCGGAGGCGCAGGAGCAGGGAGCCACGGAGATCCACATCGTGGGAGGGCTGCACCCGGAGCTGCCGTTCGACTATTACCTCCGCATGCTGCGCGCCCTCCGGGAGCGGTGCCCCTCGCTGCACATCCAGGCGTTCACCGCCGTGGAGATCGACTATTTCGCGCAGATCACTGGGCTGCCGCTGGCGGAAACGATCGCGCAGCTCAAGGAAGCGGGGCTCGGGAGCCTCCCCGGCGGCGGCGCCGAGATCTTCGCCCCGGAGGTCCGCAGGGAGATCTGCCCGGAGAAGATCTCCGGCGACCGGTGGCTCGAGGTGATGGAGGCGGTCCACGGCGCCGGCCTGAAGAGCAACGCCACCATGCTGTACGGCCACGTCGAGACGCTGGAGTCGCGGGTCGACCACATGCGGCGCCTCCGGGAGCTGCAGGACCGCACGGGCGGCTTCCAGTCGTTCATCCCGCTGGCCTTCCACCCGAAGAACACCGACATCGCGAAGGGGCACACGACGGGCGTGGAGGACCTCCTGGCGCTGGCGGTAGGGAGGCTCTACCTCGACAACTTCCGGCACGTCAAGGCGTTCTGGATCAACATCGGCGCGAAGCTGGCCCAGGTCTCCCTCCATTTCGGCGTGGACGACATCGACGGCACCGTGGTGGAGGAGCGCATCTCCCACGCGGCGGGGGCGTCGACGGGGCAGGAGATGACGGTCGAAGAGCTGGTGACGCTGATCCGGCAGGCGGGGAAGATCCCCGTGGAGCGCGACACGCTCTACAACGTGATCCGGGAGTGGCCGGCGGAAGGGTCCCCGACATGACGACTTCCCACAAGGTGATCATCGGGGACTCCCGGTGGATGAAAGAGCTCCCGGACGATTCCGTCCACCTGGTCGTGACGTCGCCTCCCTACTGGCAGTTGAAGGACTATGGAACCGACGGGCAGATCGGATTCAACGACAGTTACGAGGATTACATCAACAACCTGAACCTCGTGTGGAACGAATGCCGCCGGGTGCTCCACGACGGATGCCGCCTGTGCATCAACATCGGCGATCAGTTCGCCAGATCGGTGTATTACGGCAGGTACAAGATCATCCCCATCCGCACCGAGATCATCAAGTTCTGCGAAGCCGCCGGCTTCGATTACATGGGCGCCGTGATCTGGCAGAAGGTCACCACGTGCAACACGACCGGCGGCGCTTCGATCATGGGCTCGTTTCCGTATCCGAGGAACGGAATCCTCAAACTGGATTACGAATTCATACTGATCTTCAAAAAATACGGGGTATCGCCCAAAGTGTCGGACGAAGTAAAGGAACAATCGAAGATGTCGACGGAAGAGTGGAACCGGTTTTTCGCCGGCCATTGGAATTTTCCGGGGGAGAAGCAGAACGGGCATCTTGCGATGTTCCCCGAGGAGTTGCCGAGGCGCATCATCCGGATGTTCAGTTTCGTGGGGGACGTGGTGCTCGATCCCTTTCTCGGCAGCGGAACGACTTCGGCGGCCGCGAAAAAGCTGGATCGTAATTCCGTCGGATACGAGATCAATCAGAGCTTCGTCCCTGCGATCATCGAAAAAGTCGGCGGCGACCAGCCGGAGCTGTTCGGAGACTCCCGCCTTGAAATAGTGAGCACGAACCGGCGGGAGCCGGACTACGCGGCAAGGATAAAAGAGTTGCCGTATGTGTTCTCGGATCCGGTCCGGTTCGACAAGAAGGTCGATCCGAAGAAGATTCGATTCGGTTCGAAAATCGACGGATCGGATCCTGCCAGGGAGACGTTTTTTACCGTTTCGGAGGTCTTGTCTCCCGAGGTGCTCGAATTGAACAACGGCATGGCTGTCCGCCTGATCGGAATCAAAGAGATTCCCCGGAAAAAAGCCGAAGCAATGAAATTCCTGAAGGATAAGATGAACGGCCACAAAGTGTATCTGAAATATGACAGCTTGAAGCATGACCCCGACGGTCGCTTGATGTGCTATGTCTACCTGGCCAACAAGACTTTCGTCAATGCCCACCTTGTCAAAAGCGGTCTGGTTGACGTGGAGACCGGATACGATTTCCGCTACAAGGCGAAATTTCTTTCCCGGAAAGAGGCGGTGTGATGCCGAAGGAATGGATCCTGAACCAAGCGAACATGCGGTGGGGGCTGACCAAGAAAAGTCGGGTGGGTGCTGTTGCGGACCTGATCCGGAAATGCGCCCCAAAGGAATTGGCTGAATGGGAGGGATATTACTATGAGAACGGTTATAAAAAGGGGCATCTGGAAGACTTGGGAAGGAAGCTGTTTGTGAAGGTATCAGAGGTATGCAGGGCGGAAATTGAAGACGTTACGGAACAAGATTGCATCGATTTCATCATCAATCTGGTTATCAACCGAACCTTCGATGGCTATCGATCAGAGATTCAGACGATTTATGG
>JBFLWB010000023.1 GCA_040758155.1 Thermodesulfobacteriota bacterium | reverse complement strand
CCGCCCCGATCAGCGCGGCCACCTCGCCCCGCGCCCGGTCCACGGCCCGGATCGCCTCCTGCCCCCGGTCGTGGATATGGGAGGACGGGTTGCCGTACCGCTCGGTGAGGTACGGCATCATGGCCTCGAGGACCCTCGGATCGAGCGGGGTCGTCGATATGTGGTCGAAGAATATTTTCGTCATGTGTCCGTTTCCGGCTCCGCCGTCACGGCTCGACGTGGAACCGGACCATCATCTCCTTTATGAGCTTCATGTGCCTGACTTCCTCGTCCGCGAGGAACAGGAACATCGACTTCACCGCGGGATTGGACGCCTCCCCGGCGCTTTTCTGGAACTCCTCCAGCGTCTCCCTCTCGAAGCGCAGCGCCATGCGCAACGCTTCCTCCATCGTCCATTCCGTCATCGCCGCTCCTTTCCCGGTACGAACATCATAGCAAATCGCCCGGCGGGCATTCACTCCGGCAGGATCGCGACCGCCCGCAGCGGGGATCCGGTGCCCTTCCGGATCTTCAGCGGAAGCGCGATGAAGGTGAACCGCTTCCCCACCACCTTGTCCAGGTTGCACAGGTTCTCGATGTGGTTGATCTCCCTTTCCTTGCAGACGGTGTGGCAAGGGTAGCTCTTGTCGTACCACATGTCCGGGCTGGAGGAGTCCACGCCGAAGTTCACGCAGCCCCGGTCGATGATGTACTCCGTCCCCTCGCGGTCCAGGCCGGGATAGTCCGTCATGTACTGGGGCGTACCGTAATACCGGTCGAACTGGGCCGTGTAGAAGAGGATGGTGTCCCCGGGACGGATGTCGAGGTTCCATCGCTTCAGCTCCTGCTCGATCTTCGCCTTCCCGAACTGCGTCTTTTGAGGGACGTCGCTCACGTCGAGGCAGATCGCGGAGGTGATGCACCGCTCCAGCGGGATCCGGTCGACCGATGGAGCCTTGGGGTCCCTCGACAGGTGGCTGACGGCGTCGATGTGCGTCGGGCCATGGTCGCAGATCAGGATCCCCTGGGTTTCGTAGGAGAACCCGGTGCCTAACTGTCTCTGGCACTCCTCGTGGGACAGGTGGGTCCAGATGACGGTCTTCAGGTGACCCGGGTACACCGGCATCCCCTGGTAGATCTCCTGGCTCAGGTCAACGATCTTTCCGGCGAACATGGCGGGCTCCTTTCGATGGTTTGATTTCAAAACGCCTCGCGCGGTTTCCTTCCATCAGCCGTTCGAGCTCCTCCACAACCGCATCCGCGAAAGGCGGATCGTTGACGTGGTGAGGAAGGAGCCGGACCGGGATCGCGGGATCGATCGCCTCCCGAAGCCCCTTCACGAAGGCCCGGACGCCGGAGGGATTGTACAGCGGTCCTCCTTCGCGGTTCGGCTGCGAGAACCCGCCGAGGGGAACGAGCACCGATGCCTTGCCCGGAGCGCGGTTGAGCCGGCGGGCGACCGTCTCCCCCACCCGCGCCATCTCCCGCGCGGTCGGCTGCACGAAGGTCATCTCCGGATTGTGCCGCATCGTCTTCCTTCCCCGGAAGGCGCTTTCCAGCTCCTCGATACGTCCCGTGACGATGTAATCCGTGCTGCCGGGGACGGCCACCTGGGGAATCCCCATGTCGCAGGCCGCCTCCAGGCGGCCGGGCGCGGCGGCATGGTCCCCCCCGGCGATCTCGTCGGTCAGCTCGTGCAGCGTCAGGTCCACAACCCCCCGGAACGCCCCTTCCCGGATCATCCGCTCCATGGCCGCCCCTCCCGCGCCGTTCGGGTGGAAGGCGACGACATCGTAGCCGCGCCCCCTGAGAAGGGAAACGATGCGCATCCCGGCCGGGGTCGTCGTCCCGTAGATCGTGATGGCCACCCCGGGCTTCCGGCCCGGGCGGACCCTTCCGGCCCGCAGCATCCCCGCGACGGCGCCGGCCGCATTGGAGAGCGCCTGCTTCAGGACGGGGCTCAGGCCGAAGAAGTCGACGACCGAATGGATGAGCGTGACGTCGCTCGTCCCGACGTAGCCCCCGAACGTGCGGTTCCCCGAAGCCATCGTGGAGAGCATGACCTTCGGAACGCCGGCCGGCAGGGCGCGCATCGCCGTCGTCCCGATCAGCGTCCCCTGGGCCCCGCCGATCGACAGGACGCCGTGGATCCTCCCCCGGTCGTACAGCGACCGGGCCAGCTTCTCCGCGCCGCGCATCATCGTCCCGATCGCCTCGCCCTTGCGGTTCGCCGCGACGAGCGCCTTCAGCGGGCGGCCCCCCGCCGCGGCCACACGGGCCCTCGGGATGTCCCCCTCTCCGTGCGGCGACGGAAACACGCCGACGTCCATCAGCAGCGCCCGGAGCCCCTGGCGCTCGACGGCCTCCCGGAGGAAGAGCGCCTCCGGGCCTTTCGTGTCGAGGGTGACGACCAGGAGGACGGTCTTCAAGGCCAGGACGGGCGGCGGAACACCCGGCAGTCGTGCCCCGGCAGTACGATGTCCGCGCGCCTGCGGATTTCCTTGAAGCTGTTCCACATGTCGAAGTAGTTGACGTACCTGCCGATCGGTAAAAATTCGAGGAGGTGCTCCGGGTCTCCTTTCAGGTTTTCCTCGACGAAGACGGCGTCCCCGGCGATCACGACCGTCCCCGCCTCCGTCCGGACGGCGACGGACTGGTGGCCGACGGAATGGCCCGGCGTCGGGAACAGCGCGATGGAGTCGTTGTACGAGTATTCGCCTTCGACCGTGATGAAATCGCATCCCGCGAAGGGCGGCTCGATCCCCAGGATCGGCGCCTCGTAGGAACGATAGTAGGGCGGCAGCGTGGGGTCGAGCGCGAATTCCAGCTCCCTCGCCTGCACATAATAGGCGGCGTTCCGGAACATCTTCATGTTCGAGCAGTGGTCCCAGTGGAGGTGCGTGAAGATCACGGCGTCGATGTCCTCCGGCCGGACCTGCGCGCGCTCCATGAGCAGGAGGTCGATCCTTCCTCCTTCCGGCTGGACGGCATGGTGGTGCCACCGGTTCGCCCGCTCCGTGTCGCACATCCCGGTGTCGACGAGGATGCGCTCCGCGCCGTCCGTGACGTACCAGGCGGTGGACGGGATCCCGACGGTCGTCCCGTTCCCCCGGCCCATGGTGCAGTAGACCCCCTGGTCCACGAAGATGGTCCCGGTGTTGAGCGGAACGATCCGGTACCCCATGGCGCCCTCCTTAGATCTTCAGATCTTCGCCCCGAGGCAGCGCTCCACCTCGTCCATCCGGCCCCGGAGCTCGTCGAGCGTGCCGTGCAGGCGGATCTCCCCCTTCTCCATGATATACGCCCGGAGGTTCCTGGAAAGGCGCATCGCGGCCTCGGCGTGCTGCTCCACGAGCAGGATGGTCACCCCGTCCTCCTGGAGCTTCTTGATGATCTCCATGATCTCGTGGACGATCTTCGGGGCGAGTCCCTCGCTCGGCTCGTCGATGAGCATCAGCTTCGGCTTCGCCATCAATCCCCGCCCGATGGTGAGCATCTGCTGCTCGCCGCCGGAGAGCTTGCCGCCCTCCTGCTTCAGCCGCTCCTTGAGGCGGGGGAAGTACCCGAACACCGTCTGGAGCATCGCGTCCATGTCCTTGTCCTTCCCGCGGACCAGGGAGCCCAGCCGTAGGTTCTCCTGCACCGTGAGGTTGGGAATGACCCGCCGGTCCTCGGGGATGAGGGAGATCCCCTTTCGGGCGATCCGGTGGGGCGGAAGCCCGGCGATCTCCTCGCCGCGGAAGACGACGTTCCCGCTGCGGGGCGCCTGCACCCCCATGATGGTCTTCATGGTGGTGCTCTTGCCGACGCCGTTGCGCCCGAGGAGGACGACGATCTCCCCCTCCTTCACCTCGATGGAGAGGTCGTGGAGGATGTGGCTGTACCCGTAGAAGGTGTTGACGCCCTTGAGCTCAAGCATATTTCTCTTCCCCCAGGTACACCCGCTGCACCTCCCGGTTGTCGCTCACCTCCCTCGGCGTCCCCTCGGCGAGGACCTTCCCCTCGTTCAGCACCAGGATCTCCTCCGAGATCCCCATGACCACGCTCATGTCGTGCTCGACCAGGACGATCGAGAGCTTCAGCTCCCGGTTCAGCTTCCGGATCAGCTCGGCGCACATCGCGGTTTCCGCGACGCTCATCCCGGCCGTCGGCTCGTCGAGCAGCAGGATCTGCGGATCGGTCGCCAGGGCGATGCCGATCTCCAGATAGCGCCGCTCTCCGTGGGAGAGGGTGGAGGCGAGCCACATCCGTTTTTCCAGCAGCTCCACCTGCCGCAGGATGTCGAGCGTCTTCTCGTTCAGCGCGGAGAGCGTGTGGGTCGACCGCCAGAAATTGAACGCGGTCACCCGCGACTGCGCCGCGATGCGCACGTTCTCGAACACGCTGAGGCCCGGAAAGATGTGGGTGATCTGGTAGGTCTTGGTGATCCCGAGGCGCGAGGTCTGGTGCAGCGACAGCCGGGTGATGTCCTTGTCCCGGAAGAACACCTTCCCCCCCGTCGGCTCGTGGACCCCCGCGATCAGGTTGAACAGGGTCGTCTTCCCGGCGCCGTTGGGGCCGATGATCGACTTGAGCTGCCCCTCCTTCAGCGTGAAGTCCACCCCGTCGACGGCGCGCAGGCCGCCGAAATGCCTGGAGATCTTTTCCGTTCTGAGGATCATGCCGTCACCCGCCCTGCGGGTCGGCCCCGGCCTGCTTCCGCAGCCTGGCCATCTTCCGGTCCAATAGGAATACCTGGAGCGTCCCCATGATGCCGCCGGGGAACACCAGGATGATGATCACGAAGATCGACCCGACGAAGAGCTCCCACCGGGGCGTGAAAAGGCTGATCGTGTTCTGGAGGAAGAGGAACACGGCGGCGCCGATCAGCGGCCCCAGGAACGTCCCCTTGCCCCCGAGGATCGTCATCATGACGATCGTGCCGGAGGTGAGCCAGAACAGCGTGGCCAGCGGCACGTAGTTCAGGTACAGGGTGTTCAGGGCGCCGGCGAGCCCGCCGTACAGGGCGGAAAGGACGAGGGTGAGGAATTTGACCAGCGTGGTGTTGAATCCGCACGCCTTCGCCCGCTCCTCGTTCTCCCGGAACGCCCGGAGCAGCCGCCCGAACGGAGACTGCAGGATCCTCCAGGTGACGTACAGCATGATCATCGTGACGGCGTAGATGAAGTAATAGATGGGCCTCGGCTTGTGGAGGGCGACCGAGAACACATCGACCAGCGGGATGTGCGTCAGGCCGTCCTCGCCCCTCGTGATGTGCTTCAGGGGGGAAAGCGCCAGGAAATAGAGCATCTGCCCGAAGGCCAGGGAGATCATGGCGAAATAGACCCCCCGGCGGCGGATGGCGAGCGCACCGATGAAACATGCCAGGAGGACCGACGCGGCGACCGCCGCCGCGATCGCTGCCCCGATGCCGACGTTCCAGTAGCGCATGGCAAGCCCCGCGGCGTACGCCCCCAGCCCGAAATAGGCGGCATGGCCGAAGGAGAGCACTCCCGTGTAGCCCAGCAGGAGGTTGAACCCGAGCCCGAAAAGGCCCCAGATCAGTATCTCCGTCGCCAGCGGGACGGAGACCACGAAGGGGAGCGCGGCGAGGACCAGGGCGGCGCCCCAGACGACGGACGACTGCGGCTTCGGCGCCACTTCCTTGAGGATCGCTTCCCGGTTTTCGATCGGATGCTCCATGGATCGGCCCCTTGTCATTCTCTTCCGCTTTCCCCGAACAGCCCGCGGGGCCGGATCAGCAGGATGACTGCCATGCAGAAGTACATGGCCACGCTGGAGTATTCCCCGGCGATCAGCGAGGTGAACGCCACGATGACGCCGATCAGCAGCCCCCCCACGATGGCGCCGCCGAGGCTCCCCAGCCCGCCGACGACCGTCACGACGAACGCGACCATCGTCATCTCCACGCCCATGTCGGGGGTCGCGGCCAGCATCGGGACGGCGATCGCGCCCGCGAGGGCGGCGAGCCCGGTGCCGATGGCGAACCCGATCGTCCAGATGCCGGAGGTGTTCGTGCCCAGGATCTGGACCATCAGGCTGTCCCGCGTCGCCGCGCGGATGATCATCCCCAGGTCGCTCTTCTTCAGGAAGAGCCAGAGGGAGATCAGGATCGCAAGGGTGAAGACGATGATGAACAGGCGGTAATTGGAGAGGATGACGGGGCCGACGATCGTCGCCCCGCCGAGCGCCGCCGGGTAGTCGACCGGCTTCCCCGTGAGGCCGAAAACGATCTTCACGAGGTCGGGGACGGCGATGGACAGGCCGAAGGTCAGGAGCAGCGGCAGGAGCGGGTCCTTGCCGTACAGCGGCTTCAGGAGGAACAGCTCGATGGCGACCCCCAGCAGCGCGACGATGACCACGGCGCTGGCGATCCCGACCGCGAAGCTGCCGGAGAGGCTCACGGCGACGAACACCGCGTACGCCCCGAGCATGGCGAACGTCCCGTGGGCGAAGTTCACCACGTCGAGCAGGCCGTAGATGATGGAAAGCCCGCTCGCAAGGAGCACGAAGATCGAGCCGAGCGCCAGCCCGAAGAAGAGCTGCATGAAGAACACGGTCCAGTTGATGTCGCTGAACATAAGCGCCCTTTCAGTCCTCCGGAGGGGCAAGCGCGCCCCCCCGGAGGAACTTGACGGCCTGTCCGGGATTCTTTCTTAGGGCAGCTTGATCTGGGAGAACGGAAGCTTCTTCGCGTTGTCCTCGCAGGACATGATGATCGAGTTTCCGGGGATCTCGGCCACGATATCCGCCAGATCCCATCCCTTCGCGTTCTTTCCCCTCCCCCTCACGAGGAGGTAGCTCTGCTCCCGCTGATGGTCGCAGGCGCGCACGGTCTCCGGCCCCTTCGTCAGCGTGTACTTGAGCCCTTCCATGGCGGCGACGATCTTCTCCTTGTCGGTGACCGTCTTCGCCTTCTCCATCGCCATGAAGAGCGCGTTCGTCGCCACGTAGCCGGACTCGCCGTCCTGCTCGATGGGCTGGCCGAACTTCTTCATGTAGGTGTCCATGAACTTCTTCGCGCCGGGGTACTTGTCCTTCAGCCCCCAGTAGAAGGTCATCCCGCCCATGATGTTCTCGTCGTACGCGGCCCCGCATTCCTTCAGCGTGGTCATCGCGGTCTTCGTGCAGACGATCTTCATCTTCTTCGTGAGGCCGAGCTCGCTCATCTGCTTGATCGCGGCCGTCTGGTCGCCGCCGAGGTTGTTCATCACGAGCACCTCGGGGTTGGCCGCCATGATCTTCGTGAGGTACGTGGAGTAGTCGGTGGCGCCCAGCGGATGGTAGACGTTGCCGAGGAACTGCCCGCCCATCTGCTGGCTCTGCCACATCCAGCCTTCGAGAAGGCTGTGCCCCCAGCGGTAGTCCGCGGTCAGCGAGAACCACTTCTTCCCGAGGTTCTCGAACGCGTACTTCGACGTCGCCAGCGCCGCGGAGTACGGGATCACCATGAAGGCGAAGCCGTACTTGCCCTGGTCCGTTCCCAGCACCATGTCGCTCTGGCAGTACGCCACGTACGGGATCTTGTTCTTGTTGGCGAACTCGTTGATCGCCAGCGAGATGGCGCCGGACAGCGTCCCGCCGATGAAGTCGCACTTCTCTTCCTCGACGAGCTCCTTGACACGGCGAAGCGCCACGGCCCCGTTGAGCTGGTCGTCCCGGTGCACCCACTCGATCTTGTTCCCCAGCACGCCGCCCTTGGCGTTCCATTCCTCGACCGCGAGCTGCGTCGCGTTCCGCTGGTCGGTGCCGAGCGCGGAATACGTGCCCGTCAGCGGATGCATCGTCCCGTACTTGATCACGCCGGCCTTCGCGTGCGCCATCCGCGCTATGAAGGGAATGCCGCCCCCCGCCAGCGCCGCGCCGCCAACCGCCGCCCCCTTGAGGAAGTCCCTCCTGGATACCTTGCCGCCCGTTTTCCTTTTCACCTGGGTTCCCCCTTCTCTAGGAAGTTGTCTGCCGATGGTCCCGCTTCATTACCGGATCGTCCACCCCCCGTCCACGTGGAGCACGTGGCCGGTCACCATGTCGGAGGCGGGCGACGCGAGGAATACGACGGCCCCCGTCACGTCCGACGGCTTCCCGATCCTGCCCAGGGGGATGCTGTCGAGCACATACTTGCGGAACTCCCCGTCCTCGAACATCGGTTTGGTCAGCGGCGTCTCGAGGAAGGTCGGGGCGACGGCGTTCACGTGTATGTTGTGCTTCGCCCATTCGAGGGCGAGCAGCCTCGTGAGCTGGTTGACCGCCCCCTTGCTCGAGCAGTATGCGGCCCGCTTCGGGATCGCGACGGCGCCGGCCTGGGAGGACACGTTTACGATCTTCCCGCCCTTCTGCCCGATCATGACCTTCCCTGCGGCCTGGGAGCAGAAGAAGACGGCTTTAAGGTTGACGCCGAGCACCGTGTCCCACGCCTGTTCGGTCACGTCCTCGGCGAACTGCGTTATGTTCACTCCCGCGTTGTTCACCAGGATGTCGATGCGCCCCAGCTCGCCGGCCGCCTTCGCCACCATGTCCCGGATCGCGGGGACGCTCAGGAGGTCCGCCTCCGCCGGCAGCGCCCTGCGCCCGAGCGCGGTGACGGCGGCCGCTGTCGCTTCCGTTTCGGCGAGCGTCCGGTCGGCGACGACGATGTCGGCGCCCTGCGCGGCCAGCGCCAGCGCGATCTCCGCCCCCAGCCCCCGGCCCGCGCCGGTCACCATGGCGACCTTGCCGTCGAGGCGGAAGATCGGCACGGCCGGCGTCTCGGTTCCCATGCGGCGCCCCCTACTTCCTGCCGTACTTGTCCAGCCGCGCGCGGCAGGTGATGCCGTGGGCCAGCATGTTCTCGTAGTTGCACGCCCGCTCGCAGACGTCCGCGATCTTCACGGAGGCCTCGCGGGTGGCGTACTGGTAGGTGACGGTCTTCACGAACTTGCCCACCGAGAGCCCGCCCGTGTACCGCGCCGCCCCCATGGTGGGCAGCACGTGGTTGGTGCCGATCGTCTTGTCGCCGTAGGCCACCGTGGTCTCCTCGCCCAGGAAGGCCGACCCGTAGTTCTTCAGGTTCTCCAGGTAATATCGCCAGTCCCGGGTCTGGACCTCCACGTGCTCGGGCGCCCATTCGTCGCTGACCTTCACCGCCTCCTCGGGAGATCCCACGACGACGACCTCGCCGTTGTCCCTCCAGGAAACGGCCGCGATGTCGCGGGTGGGGAGATCGACAAGCTGCCGGTCCACTTCCTTCATGACCTCTTCCGCAAGATTCCGCGAGAGGGAGACCAGGCACTGGCGGGCGTTCGGATCGTGCTCCGCCTGGCCCAGGATGTCCGTCGCAACGATGGCGGGATCGGCCGAGTCGTCCGCGATGACGAGGATCTCCGTCGGGCCGGCGAGGAGATCGATCCCCACGGTCCCGAACAGCTGCTTCTTCGCCTCCGCGACGTACTTGTTCCCCGCGCCGACGATCATGTCGACGGGAAGCAGCCCCTCCATCCCGTACGCCAGGGCGGCCAGGGCGTGCACGCCGCCCATGCAGTAGATCTCGTCGGCGCCGGCGGCGACCATCGAGTAGAGGGTCGCGGGCCAGAGCCCCTGCCCCTTCACCGGGGGGGAGCAGGCGACGACCCGGGAAACGCCCGCCACCTTCGGGGTGACCACGGTCATGTGCGCCGAGCCGAGCATCGGGTAGCGCCCGCCGGGGATGTAGGAGCCGCTGGACGCGATCGGGACGATCTTCTGGCCGAGGTGCACGCCGCGCAGCGTCTCCACCTCGAACGAGACCAGCCGCGCCATCTGCTCCCGGGCGAAATTTCGGATCTGCGCCTGGCAGAAATCGATATCCGCGACTTCCGTCGCGGGAAGCTTGGCCTTCGCCGCCCGCATCTCCTCTTCCGTGACCCGGAAGCTTTTCGGGGCCCAGCCGTCGAACTTCCCGGAATAATGCCGGACGGCCTCGACCCCTTCCCTGCGGACCTTTTCGAGGATCTCGCGCACCGTGTCCTGGACGGCACGGATGTCCTCGATCTGCTTCTCTTTCGGCTTCTTCAGATACTCGCCCATCCCGCCGCCTCCGATGCGGTCAATCCACGACCGTTCTCGTTGTTTTATCGCCGACGAAGTTTAAACCATCCTCGACATTATAATCAAGAAACAAGGCATAATGATCCGGTGAGGAGGATCGGATGATACGGTACCTGCGCACCCGGAACGGAGTCGGCGCCCTGCCGCTGGTCATCATCCTGGTCGTGGCGCTCGCGGCCGCCCTGTTCCTTTACAGGAGCTGGCGGTCCGGAACGGAAGGAGGCGCCGGCCGGGAAGGGCCCGGCTCCCCGGCCACGGGACCGCAGAAGGCGGTCGCGGCGCCCCCGTTCACGCTGAAGGACATCAGCGGGAACGTCTACGCCTCGTCCGGATTCGCGGGAAAGCCGACCGTCATCAATTTCTTCGCCACGTGGTGCCCCCCCTGCCGGGAGGAGATTCCCGGCTTCAACGAGGTGTACCGGAGGCACCGGGAGAGGGGTTTCGAGCTGATCGGGATCGCGCTCGACACGGACACGCTGGACGCGCTGCCCGGCTTCCTCGCCGCCCAACGGATCGAATACAGGATCCTGATCGGGGACCTCGCGGTGGCGAAGGCGTATTTCGGGGTCAGCACGATCCCCACGACGTTCTTCGTGGGGAAGGACGGGATGATCCGGAACGTCGTGGTGGGCTATATCGGCCAGGAGGATTTCGACCGGGAGGTCAGGAAACTGTTGTGAAGCGGCCCGCCTCCCGCAGGGCGGAGGAGGGCCGGATAAAGGAAGGGGGGCGAAAAGGTGTTCTTCCGCCCCCCTCTTTCATCGAACTCCGACGTTACGCCGGAACGCACGCCGACGCGGGGCAGACGTTCGCGCAGGCGCCGCAGTCGGTGCACTCCGCGGCGTTGATGACGTAAATCGGGTCGCCCTCAGAGATGCAGCTGCTGGGGCATTCCGGCGCGCAGGCGCCGCAGGCGATGCATTCTTCCGTGATCTTGTACGCCATGACTCCTCCCTCTGGATCTGTTGTTTGTTATACGGACTCCACCCGCTCGACGGCAGGGATCCGCTCCTTGAGTGCCGCTTCGATGCCGCCTTTCAGCGTCATGGTGGCCATCGGGCAGCAGCCGCATGCGCCCGTCAGGCGCACCTTCACCACGCCCCCTTCGACCGCGACGAGTTCCACGTCTCCCCCGTCGGCCTGCAGGGCCGGGCGAATCTTTTCCAGTACCTGTTCCACTTCGGCTTTCACTTTGTACCCTCCTCGCACCGGAATTCGGTCCGATATTTAAGATGCCCCCGTAATGTTGCCCGGTTTCCCCCCGGGGGTCAATCGGCGGACAGAAGCTGGAACCCGGCCTTCTTGATCGCCGCCTTGAGCACCTTGTAGTTCTTCGCCTCGATCCGGATGATGTTGACGATCTTGTCCGGCTCGTCGTGCGGCATCGTGGCCAGCGACACCACGTTCGCGTCGAAATCCTTGAGCAGCTTGAGCAGCTCGAGCAGCTTCCCCGGCAGGTTCGGAAGCACCAGCTCGACCCGGTATCCGGGGCCGTTCACCCCCATCCCGTCGATGAAGGCGTCGATGATGTCGGTTTCCGTGATGATCCCGACGAGCTTGCCGTTGTCCACCACCGGCAGGCAGCCGATCTTCTTCTCCCGGATGATCAGGGCGGCTTCCTCGATGGGCGTCGTGGAAGAGACGGTGTAGGGCCGCCGCGTCATGATCTGCTTCACCTTGATCTTGTCGAGCAGGTAGAAGATCTCCCGGATCTCCAGCGCGGTCGCCGAGGAGGGAGACGCCTGCTTGATGTCCCGCTCGGAGAGGATCCCGACGAGCTTATCGCCGTCCTTCAGCACGGGCAGGTGACGGATCTCGTGCTCCTTCAGCAGATCCATCGCCTTCTTCATCGAGTCCCCTTCGTCAACGAACACGGGAGCGGGCTTCATCCTGTTGGCGACGATCATGGCGTTGCCTCCTTAAGAGAGGGGTAGGGATTTCCGGCCCGGATCAGGTGAAAAAACGGCGGACCAGGCCGAAGGCCCGGATCACGTCGACGTCGGACACCATGATGAAGGCGGCCTTTTCCCGCTCCCATAGAACGTACGATCTCCCGTCCTTCTCCCCCGAGAGGAGCGACTCCTCCGGAACGTCCGTCCGGTCCCTGCCTCCCAGGAACCGCTCCGGGCGGAACACGATCAGGAGGAACGAACCCGTGTCGTACCGGAACCGCAGCGCCGCCGCGGGCCGCTTCCGCACGGTTTCCCGCCCCAGCCCGGTGACGACGAATCCCGCCGCGTCTCGGGGGAGCTGCACCGGGACGCCCGAGATCTCGAGGATCCGCTTTTCCGCAGTATCGATCTCCACCGGCGCGGCGCCCGCGCTTTCCGCCGGGAGGGCGGCATAGATGCCGATCGCCTCGTCCGTCAGGGCGTCGAACCTCGGCGCGCCGGCATCCCGGAAGATGCGCCAACCCACGACCGCCAGCGTAATCGTCAGGAAAGCCAGGACGACGGCCGGCCGTGGGTGAAAATCCAGTACCCCCATCAGGGAGGATGTCTCGGACAAGCGGCGCGCCGGGTCGCGGTTCGTCATGGTAGCCATTTCGGATGCCCCCCGGTGCCGTTCCGCCTATTATATATTCATTTTACATCACCACTCCACAATTTCCACCCCGAGATCCCGCAGGAGCGCGCGGGTGGCCGAATGGGCCTTCCCGCGGACCAGGAAGACCTTCCGTCCCTTCCCGCCGGGTCCCGGCGGGAAGGAGACCGCGGCCCCCGACAGGCGGACCGTATAGCCGGAATCCCCCCCTCCGGACAGGATGTGCTCCTTCCGGGATTCCACCGTTCCTCCCGCCGCCTTCACGATCCGCTCGAAGACCTGGCGCCCCGACTCCTGCTTCCCCACGTGGATCACGGAGTATCCCGTATCCTTGAGGATGGTCCGGATGGCGCCGGAGATCTTCCCGGTATCCACCACGTGGGTCGTCCCTCCCGCCCTGAAGGTCCTTTCGGGCTGCACCGTGAGCTGGAAGCCCGCGCGGGCGCCGCCGACCTGCAGCCGCTCGGTCTCCGACGGGACGATGCCGAGCACGTTCAGGGTGAAATCCGCCGCCGCGAGGCCGCCCCCTTCGGGAACGATCAGCGCCACGGGAGCTCCCCGGTCCGCCTCCTCGCCTTCGATGCCGACGAGGAATCCCTCCTTCGTCCCGGGATTGTCCGCATACGGCAGCACGCGGACGCCGACCCTCCGGGCGAACCGGATGACGGAGGCCAGCTCCGCGGAAGGTTTTTCCGGGGTTTCCTTCAGAAGCACCAGGTCGCCGGCAAGGAGGCTGTCCGGCGTCCTCTGGATGACCCACCGGGCGGGCAGCACGACGGAGACCGTCTCGCCGATCACCAGCGGGCGGGAGAGCCCATCCTTCACGGAATGGTACCCGGACACCCGCAGGATCCGGTCGATCGCCTCCCCCGCTCCCCGGGCCCCTTCGAGGGAGACGACCTGTATGTATTTCCAGTTCTCCGTGATGGCGTCCCGGACGCGCGCCGGCAGCCCGCCCCGGAAATCGATAAGCGCCGCTTCCCCGCCCTGGAACTTCACCAGGGGGAAGTCCGGCAGCAGGAGCACAAGCTCCTCCCCGGAGGGGAGGGGAAGGAACATCGTCCCCTTGTCCATCCACGCCTCGCCGAGCGCGTCGAAGACGTCCGAAAGCAGGCCGCGGTACGGGGAGGTCGCGGGCGGCGCCGCGGTTTCCGCTTCCGGCGCCTTTTCCCCCTTGCCGGTCCCGAGGACGGAAACTTCCGGCGGGGAAGCCTGCGGGGCGAGCAGCTCGGCCGGCGGCTTCCCGGCCGCCTGCGCGTCCTGTTCCTGCGCGGAGGCGACGTCCCGGGTCAGCGGAGCGGACGCCGTCCCGGCATCGGGGGACGGGGGCGTAGCCGCTTCCGCAAAATATTCCTCGGTGGGAAGCCGCAGCGTCTTCCCCGCGTAGATGAGGTCCACGTTGTCGACGGAACGGTTGAGCTCCCGGGTGGCCTCGAGGTAATCCTTCAGCCGGCTGCCCGGAACCCCGCGGGAGGCGAAGATCCGGGACAGGGAATCGCCCTTCCTCACTTCGTAGGGGACCGTTCCTTCCCGCGGGGCAATCTCTTCCCGGTCCGGCGCCGGGACGAGGATCCTCTGCCCCGGCGTGAGGCGGGACGGGTCGGCGATCTGCGGGTTCGCCCGCCGGAACTCCTTGAGCCGCTCCGCGTAACGTTCCGGAGTGAGGGGGAGCGACCGTCCGAGGATCTTCCAGAGCGACTCCCCCTTCTCGACGACGTGCGTCTCGAAGAAGCTGCGCTTCCCCCCGGCGGTGTCGGAATAGACCTTTTTCTCGAAGAAGATCTGGGGGCGTCCCTCGGTTTCCTGCGATGCCGCGGGGCGATCCGGGAACAGCAGGAATAGCGCGAGGGCCGCCGGAAGGAGGGGCCAACCTTTCAATACCCGTCTCCCGTGAAGGTGGAGACCCCCGCGTCGACCCCGATGGTCTTGTACATCTTGGGGCTCTCCCACGGCTCCCCGAGGATCCCGTCGTGGATCGCCCACGAGCGGCCCCGGACGGTCCGGGCGTGCTCCGCCCTCCGGAACGGGGTGCTTCCGTCGAGCCGCCGGAACAGCTCTCCCCCCGGCTGGAACTCGCTGT
>JBFLWB010000022.1 GCA_040758155.1 Thermodesulfobacteriota bacterium | reverse complement strand
CTGAAAGGGCGGTGACCGGCATGTCCGACAAGCTGCTCGAAGTGCGGGACCTTCGGGTCGCCTTCGAGACGGAGAAGGGGACCGTGCGGGCCCTCTTCGGCGTCTCCTTCCCGGTCGCCCAAGGGGAAACGGTGGGGCTGGTCGGGGAGTCCGGGTGCGGCAAGACGGTCACGGCGCTGTCGGTCCTGCGGCTGCTGCCGTCCCCGCCGGCGATCGTGGAGGGCGGTGAAATCCTCCTCAAGGGGGAGAACCTGCTCGCCCTGCCGGAGAAGCGGATGTGCGATATCCGGGGAAGGGCGATCTCGATGATCTTCCAGGAGCCGATGAGCTCGCTCAACCCCGTGCTCACGATCGGAGACCAGGTCGCGGAGGTCTTCACGGCCCACAACGTCTGCGGGAAGCGGGACGCCGCCCTGCGGGCGGTCGAGTGGCTGCGGAAGGTCCGCATGCCCGACCCCGAGCGGCGCGCGAGGGAGTATCCCCACCAGATGAGCGGCGGCATGCGGCAGCGGGCGATGATCGCGATGGCGTTGGCGCTCTCCCCGTCGCTGGTGATCGCCGACGAGCCCACCACGGCGCTCGACGTGACGATCCAGGCGCAGATCATGGAGCTGCTGCAGGAAATGCGGGAGCAGGAGCGGATGGCGGTCCTGCTCATCACCCACGACCTGGGCGTGGTGCACGATTTCGCCGACCGGACGGCGATCATGTACCTGGGTCGGATCGTGGAGATGGCGCCCACGCGGGAGCTGTTCGCCGACCCGGTCCACCCGTACACGCAGGGGCTGCTCGCCTCCCTTCCCGGCAAGAATCCGGGGGAGAAGCGTCTGCCGTCGATCCCCGGGACCGTACCCGACCTGTCCGCGGTTCCGCCGGGATGCCCCTTCTCGGACCGCTGCCCGTTCCGGCGTGCCGCGCTGGAACGGTTCCGGGCCGGGCAGGCGGCTTCCGACTCCCTCGCGATCTGCGACAGGGAAGATCCGCCGCTCTTCGAGTATGCGCCGGGCCACCTTGCGGCGTGCCATTACCAGCGGACGGCGAGGGGGGGAGAGGCGCGTTGAGCGAAAACCTTTACCGCCCTGGCGCGAACGGAGCGCTCCTGTCGCTCGTCAACGTCTACAAGACGTTCCCCGTGCGGAAGTCGTTCTTCTCGTCCGAAGAGCTGAGCGTGCGCGCCGTCGACGGCGTCTCCCTCTCGCTCGCGCCGGGGAAGACGCTGGGGCTGGTCGGCGAATCCGGCTGCGGGAAGACCACGCTGGGCCGCCTTGCGATCCGGCTCCTCGACCCGGACTCGGGAGCGATCCGGTTCGACGGGAAGGACATCGCGCAGCTCGGGGGCGAAGAGCTGCGGACGACGCGCCGCCAAATGCAGATCATCTTCCAGGACCCGTACTCCTCCCTCAATCCCCGGATGAAGGTCCGGGACATCGTGGGGGAAGGGTGGCTCGTCCACGGGCAGGCCAAGGGCGCAGAGCTGCGGGAGCGCGCGGTGCGGCTGCTGGGGCGAGTCGGGCTTTCGGAAGAGTCGGGAGAGAAATATCCCCACGAGTTCTCCGGCGGGCAGCGCCAGAGGATCGGGATCGCCCGGGCGATCGCGCTTTCCCCCAAGCTCGTGGTGGCCGACGAGCCGGTATCGGCGCTCGACGTTTCCGTGCAGGCGCAGATCCTGAACCTGCTGAAGGACCTTCAGGACGAATACGGGATGGCGTACCTGTTCGTCTCCCACGACCTGCGGGTCATCCGTCACGTGAGCGACGACGTGGCGGTGATGTACCTGGGGAAGATCCTGGAGCTGGGTCCGTCGGGGGAACTGTTCCACAAGCCGATCCACCCGTACACCCGCAGCCTGCTGTCCGCGGTTCCGATGCTCGGGGACGCACCGTCGGAACGCATCGTCCTGTCCGGAGAGATCCCCAGCCCGATCGCGCCCCCGCCGGGCTGCCGGTTCCACACGCGCTGTTTCATGGCGAAGAAGGATTGCTCGGAGATCTGCCCGCTGCTGCGCGAAGTCGCCCCGGGCCGCTTCGCCGCGTGCCACTTCGTATAGCCCGGTCCCGATATTGCACTGAACAAGTACCATGAAGACGACGGTCGAACGCCGTTCGATGGAAGCCGACGGGTGGGACCAGCACGTGGCCCGCACGTACTCGGGTGTCGATGACACCTGCATGGATGAGCTCGCCGGAGCCGTCGAAGTCCCTCCTGCCCCAACGGAGCCGATCCCTTCCGACTCTTCCGCCGGACCGGAGCTGCTCGTCCTGCTCCGC
>JBFLWB010000021.1 GCA_040758155.1 Thermodesulfobacteriota bacterium | reverse complement strand
CGGGCGCGGCGCAGATGGACGGCGCGGTCCTTCTGGTTTCGGCGGCGGACGGTCCGATGCCTCAGACGCGGGAGCACATCCTTTTGGCGCGTCAGGTCGGCGTTCCGTACATCGTGGTGTTCATGAACAAGGTGGACATGGTGGACGATCCGGAGCTGTTGGACCTGGTGGAGCTGGAGGTCCGGGAGCTGTTGACCAAGTACGAATTTCCCGGCGACAAGACTCCGATCATCCGGGGTGCCGCGACGAAGGCGTTGGCGTGCGGCTGCGGGAAGGACGAGTGCCCGAACTGCAAGTGCGTTCACGAGCTGATGGCGGCGGTGGATTCGTACATTCCGACTCCGGAGCGCGCGGTGGACAAGCCGTTCCTGATGGCGATCGAGGACGTGTTTTCGATTTCGGGTCGCGGGACGGTGGTGACGGGCCGCGTGGAGCGCGGGATCGTGAAGGTCGGCGACGAGGTGGAGATCATCGGTTTGCGGGACACGCAGAAGACGGTTGCGACGGGCGTGGAGATGTTCCGGAAGCTGCTGGACCAGGGTCAGGCGGGCGACAACATCGGCGTTTTGCTTCGCGGGACGAAGAAAGACGACGTGGAGCGCGTGCAGGTGTTGGCGAAGCCGGGCTCGATCACTCCGCACAAGAAGTTCAAGGCGTCGGCGTACATATTGACGAAGGAGGAGGGCGGTCGTCACACGCCGTTCTTCAACGGGTACCGTCCGCAGTTTTATTTCCGGACGACGGACGTGACGGGAGTGGGTACGTTGCCGGAGGGCGTGGAGATGGTGATGCCGGGGGACAACATCCAGATGTCGGTGGAGCTGATCACCCCGGTGGCGATGGAGAAGGAGCTGCGGTTCGCGATCCGCGAGGGCGGCCGGACCGTCGGCGCCGGCGTCGTCGCGGAAATCACGGAGTAAAGGCGAAGAAGGGGGGCAGCGACGTGGCGATCGAGCACCAGAAGATACGGATCCGCTTGAAGGCATTCGATTACAAGCTGCTGGACAAGGCCACGAGCGAGATCGTGGAGAAGGCCCGGCAGACGGGAGCGAAGGTCGCGGGACCGATCCCCCTTCCGACTCAAATCCAGAGGTTCACGGTGAACCGCTCGCCGCACGTCGACAAGAAGAGCCGCGAGCAGTTCGAGATCCGCACGCACAAGAGGCTTCTCGACATCCATGAACCCCCCGGGGCGACGATCGACGCGCTGATGAAGCTCGACCTGCCTGCGGGCGTGGAAGTGGAGATCAAGCTGTAGCGGACGGACGAAAACGACCGAGAACGGAAGCAGGTGCCGAAGATGACAACCGGAATACTTGGCAAGAAACTGGGCATGACCCAGCTGTTCGATACGGAAGGGAAGGCCGTCCCCGTCACCGTGATCGAGGCGGGCCCTTGCACCGTGATCCAGCGCAAGACCGCGAAGACCGACGGTTACGAGGCCGTGCAGATCGGATTCCAGCAGACGAAGGCCCAGAAGGTGGACAAGCCCATGCTGGGGCACTTCCAGAAGTCCGGCAAGGGGACCTTCCGGGCGCTGCAGGAGATCCGGCTCGAGGGGAGCGATCCCATCGACATCGGGGCCGAGATCAAGGTCGACATCTTCAAGGAAGGCGACGTGGTCGACGTGATGGGCCACACGAAGGGGCGCGGATTCGCGGGCGTCGTGAAGCGGTGGAGTTTCCGCGGCGGCCGCGCCACCCACGGTTCCATGTTCCACAGGGCGCCCGGCTCGATCGGCGCATCCGCCTACCCCTCCCGCGTCATCAAGAACATGAAGATGGGGGGGCACTACGGGAACGAGCGGGTGACCATCCTCAATCTCCGCGTCGTGGGCGTCCAGCCGGAGAAGAACCTCCTTCTCGTCCGGGGCGCGGTTCCCGGCGCGAAGAACAGCCTGGTCTTCGTCCGCCGGGCCGTCAAGAAGCAGGGCAACCAAGGGCCCGTGAGGAGCTAAAGAAATGGCTACCGTGGAAATCGTGGACAAGGAGCGAAAGGCGGCCGGCTCGGCGGAGCTCCCCGACAGCGTGTTCGGCGTCGAGGTGAAGCCCCACCTGCTGCAACACGTCGTCGTCGCCCAGCTTGCAGCCCGCCGCGCGGGAACGCACGACACCAAGACCCGAAAGGACGTCTCCGGCGGCGGGAAGAAGCCGTTCCGCCAGAAGGGGACCGGCCGGGCGCGGATGGGAACCTCCCGCTCTCCGCTTCTGCGCGGCGGCGGCACCGTATTCGGCCCTCATCCCCGCAAGTACGACTTTAAGGTGAACCGGAAGGAAATGAAGGCGGCCCTCTGCGGCGCGCTGACCTCCAAGGCGCAGGAGAACCGGATCGTGCTCGTGGACGATCTCTCCCTGCCGGCGCCCAAAACCAAGGAGTTCCTGAAGGTCGCCTCCGCCCTGGGACTCACCAGCGCGCTCCTCGTCGTGGACGGCGCCCCGGAGAACCTCGCCCTCGGGATGAGGAACCTGCGGGAGTTCAAGACGCTCCCGGTCAAGGCGCTCAACGTGTACGACGTGCTCTCCTACGACCAGCTCGTCCTGACGCGCGACGCGCTCGAGAAAATCACCGAGGTGCTCGGGAAATGAACATCTCCGACGTCATAAAGCGGCCCCTCATCACCGAGAAATCCACCCTCCTCAAGGGCGTGTCGAACTGCGTGCTGTTCGCGGTGGATTCCCGGGCCAACAAGAAAGAGGTCCGGGACGCGGTCGAGAAGAGCTTCAAGGTCAAGGTCGTCGACGTTCGCACGATGAACGTCGCGGGGAAGGCGAAACGCCGCGGGCGGACCGTCGGGCTTCGCCCCGGCTGGAAAAAGGCGGTCGTCACCCTGAAAGAGGGCGACAAGATCGAATTTTTCGAAGGAGTATGACCGATGGGCATCCGTAATTACAAGCCGACCTCACCCGGGCGCAGGGGCATGTCGGTCGTCACCACCGGGGAGCTTACGAAGAAGAAGCCCGAGCGCGCCCTCACGGAAAGCCTTTCGGGCACGGGCGGCAGGAACAACCTCGGCGAGATCACGGCGTGGCACCGCGGCGGCGGCCACAAGAGGAAGTACCGGATCATCGACTTCAAGCGCGACAAGCACGACATCCCCGCGAAGGTCGCGGCGCTCGAGTACGACCCGAACCGGTCCGCCCGCATCGCGCTGCTCAACTACGCTGACGGCGAGAAGCGGTACATTTTGGCGCCCACGGGCCTGTCCGTCGGCGACACTGTCATGTCGGGCGCAGGGGCGGACATCAAGCCGGGCAATGCGCTGCAGATCAGGAACATACCGGTGGGCACGCTCGTCCACAACGTGGAGCTGAAGGTCGGCAAGGGCGGGCAGATCGCCCGCTCCGCCGGCGCGGTCGTGCAGATCCTGGCCAAGGAAGGGAAGTACGCGCACCTGCGGCTCGCCTCCGGCGAGGTTCGGCTGGTGTTCATGGAGTGCATGGCCACGATCGGGCAGGTCGGGAACATGGAGCACGAGAAGGCGTCCCTCGGGAAGGCCGGGCGCAGCCGCTGGAAGGGGATCCGGCCGACCGTGCGCGGCGTCGCGATGAACCCGGTCGACCACCCCCTGGGCGGCGGCGAGGGACGCTCCTCCGGCGGCCGGCACCCGTGCACGCCGTGGGGGAAGCCGACCAAGGGATACCGGACCCGGAAGAACCCCGCCACCGACAGGTACATCGTCAAGCGGCGCGGGAAATAAAGGAAAAGGGGCAAGGACGTGGCGCGATCCGTCAAGAAGGGACCGTACGTGGAAGAGGGCCTGGCGAGGAAGCTGGCCAAGGCCGCGGCAACCGGCGACAAGAAGGTCATCAAGACATGGTCTCGCCGGTCGACCATCACCCCCGAGATGGTGGGATACACGTTCGCCGTTCACAACGGCCGGAAGTTCATGCCGGTCTTCGTCACGGAAAACATGGTGGGGCACAAGATGGGCGAATTTTCCCCCACGCGGACGTTCCACGGGCACTCGGGCGACCGCAAGGCCAAGGTCAAGAAGTAAGAGCTTCGAGAGAAGGAGAGCTGGGATGGAAGCATCCGCTACCGCGAAATTCATGCGCGTCTCCCCCCGCAAGGCGCGCCTGGTGGTCGACCTGATCCGCGGGAAGAAGATCGCCGACGCCCGGACGATCCTCTCCCTGGCGAAGAAGGCCTCCGCAGTCACCGTGAAGAAGGTCCTCGACTCGGCCGTCGCGAACGCGGGGCAGACGGGCCAGATCGACCTGGACACGCTGTACGTCAAGAGCGCCTACGTGAACTGCGGGGCTTCCCAGAGAAGGTTCCGTCCCGCGCCGATGGGGCGGGCGCACAAATACAAGAGGCGGACGAGCCACATCACGATCGTCGTCGACGAGGCCTGAGCGGGAGGCGCTGAATTGGGACAGAAGACGAATCCATACGGTTTTCGGCTTGGGATCATCCGGAGTTGGCGGTCCCGGTGGTACTCCGAGAAGGAGTACGCCTCCCGGCTGCAGGAGGACCTGCGCATCCGGAAGTACGTCAAGGGGCGGCTGAACCACGCCGGGGTTTCCTCCATCGAGATCGAGCGGCGCAGCAACCGGATCAACATCCTCATCGCCACGGCCCGGCCCGGCATCGTCATCGGGAAGAAGGGCGCGGAGATCGAGAACCTCAAGAAGGACCTCGCGAAGTTCACGACGAAGGATCTCTCGATCAACATCATCGAGATCCGTCGTCCCGAGACCGACGCGCAGCTCACCGCCGAGAACGTGGCGATGCAGCTCGAGCGGCGGATCGCCTTCCGGCGGGCCATGAAGAAGACGGTTCTCTCCTCCATGAAGCTGGGTGCCAAGGGGATCAAGATCCAGGTGTCCGGCCGCCTGGGCGGCGCGGAGATGTCGCGGACGGAATGGTACCGCGAGGGCCGGGTGCCCCTGCACACCGTCCGGGCCGACATCGACTACGGCGTCGCGGAGGCCCGCACCACCTACGGGATCATCGGGGTGAAGGTGTGGATCTACAAGGGAGAGGTGTTGCCGCAGGCGCCCGCCTCCCCGGCCATCAACGAATAGGAGAACGGGACCGATGCTTGCCCCAAAGAGGGTGAAATTCAGAAAGATGATGAAGGGACGCCGCCGCGGCGCCGCGCATGCGGGGAACGCGCTGAACTTCGGCGACTTCGGGGTGAAGGCGGCGACCGCGGGGTGGATCACCTCCCGGCAGATCGAGGCGGCCCGCGTCGCCATGACCCGGTTCGTCAAGCGCGGCGGCAAGATATGGATCCGGATCTTCCCCGACAAGCCGATCACCAAGAAGCCCGCGGAAACCCGCATGGGCAAGGGGAAGGGCGCGCCCGAGGAGTGGGTGTGCGTCGTCCGGCCGGGCCTCGTCCTCTACGAGATCGAGGGCGTCGACGAGGCGACCGCCCGCGAGGCGTTCCGGCTCGCGGAGCACAAGCTCCCCATCCAGACGAAATTCCTGGCCAGGGAGGGATGAGGCGATGAAGAAGAAGGAAGCGCGGGAGCTGACGCCCGAGGAGCTCCGCCAGAAGGAGCGGGAGATCCGGGACGAGATCTTCCGGCTGAAGATGAAGCGGAGCGCGTCCGCCCTCGACAACAAGATGCTGATCCGCAACCGGCGGAAGGACCTTGCGCGGGTGATCACGTTCCTGCACGCGAAGACGGAAGGGAAGGCGAACTGACATGACTTCGGAAAATACGATTGGAACCCGTGGGATCCAGAAGCGGAAGGTCGGCGTCGTCGTCAGCGACAAGATGGACAAGACGATCGTCGTCCAGGTCGAGCGGCTCGTCCCGCATCCCGTGTACCAGAAGTACGTGAAGCGCCGGAACCGCATCAAGGCGCACGACGAGAAGAACGAGTACCAGATCGGCGATCGCGTGGAGATCATCGAGACGCGCCCGTTGAGCAAGGACAAGCGGTGGCGAGTCAACCGGCTGATCGACCGGCCGGTCGTCCGGTAATCGGCAAAATCCCGTAGCGGAGTGGAAACGCCATGATCCAGATGCAGACCATGTTGGACGCCGCCGACAACTCCGGCGCGAAGCGTCTTTGCTGTATCAAGGTGCTCGGCGGCAGCAGGCGCCGTTACGCGGACGTGGGGGACATCATCGTCGTCAGCGTGAAGGAGGCGATCCCCCACGGCAAGGTGAAGAAGGGCGACGTGTACAAGGCGGTGGTCGTCCGGACCGTCAAGGAGGTGGGGCGGCCCGACGGCAGCTATCTTCGCTTCGACCAGAACTCCGCCGTCCTGATCAACCCTCAGGGCGAGCCCGTGGGCACCCGCATCTTCGGCCCCGTCGCCCGCGAGCTGCGCGCCAGGAAGTTCATGAAGATCATCTCACTGGCGCCGGAAGTCCTGTGAGCGGGGGGCGCGCGATGGAGGCGGCGAACAAGGTGCAGATCCGGAAAAACGACATCGTCAAGGTGATCACGGGCAAGGAAAAGGGGAAGGTCGGGCGCGTCCTCAAGGTCGACCGGGAGAAGGGGCGCCTCTTCGTCGAGAAGATCAACATGGTGAAGCGGCACATCAAGCCCGGAAAGGCCCACCCGCAGGGCGGCATCGTCGAGAAGGAGGCCGCGATGGCCTACTCGAACGTGATGATCATGTGCGACAAGTGCAACAAGCCCACCCGGATCTCGACTTCCGTCGACGGGGCGGGAAAGCGGAACCGGGCGTGCAAGCGGTGCGGCGACGTTCTGGAGACGAAAAAGAAATAAATGAATGCCTCCGCCTATGACCGGCGGACGGGGGGAAATGGAAATGCCGAGACTGCAGGACCTCTACAGGAACGAAATCGTTCCCAAGATGAAGGAGAAATTCGGGTACCGGAACGTCATGCAGGTGCCCCGGCTCGTCAAGGTCGTCGTGAACATGGGCCTCGGGGACGCGATCGAGAACATCAAGGTGATCGACACGGCCGCCCAGGAGATGGGGGTCATCACGGGGCAGAAAGCCGTCGTCACGAAGGCGCGGAAGAGCATTGCGAACTTCAAGCTGCGCGAGGGGGTGCCCATCGGCGTGATGGCGACCCTGCGGAAGGACCGCATGTACTTCTTCCTCGACAAGCTCATGGCGCTCGCATTGCCGCGCGTCCGCGACTTCCGGGGGGTCTCCCCGAAAGGGTTCGACGGAAGAGGGAACTACACCCTCGGCGTGAAGGAGCAGATCATATTTCCCGAGATCAACTACGACAAGATCGACAAGATCCGCGGGATGAACATCACGATCGTCACCACGGCGAAGACCGACGAGGAAGGACTGGAGCTCCTGAAGCTCCTGGGGATGCCGTTCCGGGCCTGATTCCGGGCGGTAGAGAGGAGACCCGACGTTGGCAAAGAAATCGCTCATCGCGAAGGCGAAGCGGACCCCGAAGTTCAAGGTCCGGAAATACAACCGGTGCCCGCGCTGCGGCCGCCCGCGCGCTTTCTACCGCAAGTTCCAGCTCTGCCGGATCTGCCTGCGGGACCTCGCCCTGAAGGGCGAGCTCCCCGGCGTGGTCAAGGCGAGCTGGTAGGGGGGGGTCATGGCGATCAACGACCACATTTCGAATCTCCTGGCGCGCGTCCGGAACGCCCAGATGTCCCGGTCCGACCAGCTCGAGATCCCGGCCAGCGGCGTCCTCCAGAACATCGCCCAGATCCTGAAAGAGGAAGGGTTCATCAAGGGGTACCGGGTCGTCAGCGAGCAGAACGTCAGCCGGCTGAAGATCACCCTCAAGTCGACCCCCGAGGCGGGATACGCCATCAAGGGGATGCGCCGCATGAGCCGGCCGGGCCGGCGGATCTACGTCGGGAAAGACGACATCCCGACCGTCAAGAACGGCTTCGGCGTCGCCATCGTGTCCACCTCGAAGGGGGTAATGACCGGGGAGAAGGCGAAGAAGCTTTCCGTCGGCGGCGAGCTGCTCTGCGAGGTCTGGTAGAAGGGTCCTTTTCCACGGAGGAGTGAAGCGATGTCGAGAATCGGGAAGAAGCCGGTGGTCATTCCCGCCGGCGTGAAGGTTGAAGTGGAGGGCGGGGAGCTGAAAGTGACCGGGAAGAAGGGGTCGCTTTCCCGGCACATCCCCGACAAGGTGGCGGTCGAGGTGTCGGGCTCGACGGCCACGGTGAAGCTGCTCGACGACGGCGCGAGGAACCTCTACGGGATGTATCGGACCCTGCTGGCGAACATGGTGGCGGGCGTGGGGGAAGGGTTCAGCCGGACCCTCGAGATCGTCGGCGTCGGCTACAAGGCCGAGGCGAAGCCCGGGAACCTCCAGTTGACGCTCGGATACTCCCACCCGGTGGTCTTCCCGCTTCCGCAGGGGATCACCGCGGAGGTCGAGGCGAACACGGTCATCAAGCTGAGCGGCATGGACAAGGAGCTGCTGGGCCAGACCGCCGCCAGGGTGCGCATGCTCCGGAAGCCCGACGCCTACAAGAACAAGGGCATCCGGTACCGCGGCGAGCGCCTGGTGAAGAAGGTCGGCAAGGCGGCAGGGAAATAACCGGCAGATCGCAACCTAAAGCGACGGGGATCGGAAAGCCATGAGCCAGAAGAATCAGCGTGAGATCGCAAGACAGAACCGGAAGTCCCGGATCCGGAAGCGGATCTTCGGCACGGAGCAGCGCCCGCGGCTGTCGGTGTTCCGCAGCGCTAAGCACATATACGCACAACTGGTAGTGGACTCCACCGGGTCCACGATCCTGGCCGCCTCCACCCTCTCCCCGGAGATCCGGACCGAGATCGGCGAGCTCGACAAGAGCGACGCCGCGAAGAAGGTCGGCCAGCTCATCGGGAAGAAGGCGCAGGAAAAGAACATCCGCCAGGTGGTTTTCGACAGGAACGGGTTCCTCTACCACGGCCGGATCAAGGCGCTGGCGGAAGGGGCAAGGGAGTCCGGGCTCGAGTTTTAGCGGAAAACGCACACTCTCGCGAGTGCATGGGGAGGAAGGTTTGAAAAGAGTCAATCCGGAAGGTCTCGATCTGAAGGACCGGGTGGTTCACATCAGCCGCGTGGCCAAGGTCGTGAAGGGCGGTCGGCGCTTCTCCTTCAGCGCGGTGGTGGTAGTCGGCGACGGCAACGGCCACGTCGGGACCGGCCTGGGCAAGGCCAACGAGGTTCCCGACGCCATAAAGAAGGCCGTCCAGAACGCGAAGCGTTCGCTGATCCGGATCCCGCTGGTCAACGGGACGATCCCCCACGAGGTGACGGGGGAGTTCGGCGCCAGCAAGGTGGTCATCCGGCCGGCTTCCCCCGGTACCGGCGTCATCGCGGGAGGCGGCGTCCGGGCCGTCGTGGAATCCAGCGGGATCACGAACGTCCTGACCAAGTCGCTGGGGAGCAACAACCCGCATAACCTCGTGAAGGCCGCCATCGAGGGGCTCGCGCAGCTCCGGACCGGCGAGCAGATCGCCGGGATCCGGGGGCCGAAGGAAGAAGAGGCGACGGCATGAGCGGAGAACTTCGCGTCACCCTCGTGAAGGGGCTGAGCGGCCGGACGGAATACCACCGGAAGGTCGTTCGGGGTCTGGGGCTCACCCGGCTGCACCGGGCGGTCGTCCTCAAGGACACCCCGGAGATCCGCGGGATGGTCGAGAAGGTCAAGTTCCTCGTCCGCATGGAAGAGGTGGGGGATACGAAATGAAGCTCTCGGAACTGCGCCCCGCGGAAGGGGCGAAAAGCCAGAGGAAGCGCGTCGGGCGCGGCAAGGGGTCCGGCCTCGGGAAGACCGCGGGGAAAGGGCACAAGGGGCTCCGCGCGCGCAGCGGCGGCGGGACGAAGCCCGGCTACGAGGGCGGCCAGATGCCGATGCAGCGCCGCCTGCCGAAACGCGGCTTCACCAACGTCTTCCGCAAGGAATGGGCGATCGTCAACGTGAAGGATCTGAACCGCTTCCCGGCCGACTCGGTCGTGGACGCGGGCGCCCTCCGCGCGGAAGGGCTGGTGAAAGGCGACGCCGCGGGGATCAAGCTCCTCGGCGACGGAGAGGTCGACCGGAAGCTCACCGTGAAAGTGGACCGCGCCAGCAAGGCGGCCGTGGAGAAGGTCCAGGCTGCCGGCGGAACCGTGGAGGTCTGAAGCCCGTGCTCGGAGGATTCCAGAACATCACCCGCGTGCCGGAGCTCAAGCGGCGGATCCTCGTCACCGGGCTCCTGCTCATCGTCTACCGCATCGGGATCCACGTCCCGACCCCCGGGATCGACAACCTGGCGCTGAAGTCCGTCTTCGAGAGCCAGGCGGGAACGCTGTTCGGGATGATCGACATGTTCTCCGGAGGGGCGCTCGCGCGCTTCTCCATCTTCACCCTCGGCATCATGCCCTACATCAGCTCCTCGATCATCCTCCAGCTGCTGACGGTGGTCATCCCGCAGCTCGAGAAGCTTTCCAAGGAAGGCGAGCTGGGCCGGAGAAAGATCACCCAGTACACGCGCTACGGGACGGTCGTCCTTTCGATCATCCAGGGGCTGGGGATCGCCGTCGGTCTCGAAAGCGTCGGCGCCGGCGCCACGGGGTCGGTCGTCTACGAGCCCGGCTGGAGCTTCCGGATCATGACGGTGCTGACGCTCACGGCCGGGACCGCCTTCCTGATGTGGCTCGGCGAGCAGATCACGGAGCGCGGGATCGGTAACGGAATCTCGCTCATCATCTTCACCGGCATCGTCGCCCGGTTCCCCAGCGGACTGGTCCGCACCGTCACCCTGGTGCGGACGGGGGAGATGAACATCTTCTCCGCGCTGTTCATCCTTGCGCTCATGGTCGGCGTGATCGGGATCATCATCTATTTCGAGCGCGCGCACCGCAGGATACCGGTACAGTATGCGCGCAGGATCGTCGGCCGCCGGATCTACGGGGGCCAGAGCACCCACCTGCCGCTGAAGGTGAACACGGCGGGCGTCATCCCCCCGATCTTCGCCTCCTCGATCCTGCTGTTCCCGGCGACGATCGCGCAGTTCATCAAGCACCCGATCACGGCGAAGGTTTCGGGTTGGCT
>JBFLWB010000020.1 GCA_040758155.1 Thermodesulfobacteriota bacterium | reverse complement strand
CGGTATGGTGGTTCCTCAGCGGTGGGAATCGAACCCAAGGCGCCGCCGACCGACCAGGGAGGAAAAGCGGCCATGGATGGCCGGGAGCGGCCCCGGGCACCACTATACCGTTTCCACTTCCACCCTCGGCAGCCGCACAGTGAAGCGGGAGCCTTTCCCCGGCTCGCTCTCCACGGTCACGACGCCGTCCAGCCTCCGCACCAGCCGCGAGACGATGGAAAGCCCGAGCCCCGTCCCCATCGCGCCGGACGCCTTTGCCGCCGGGGACCTGAAGAAGCTCTCGAAGATCCGCTCCCGATCCTCCGCCGGGATGCCCATCCCCGTGTCCTCGACCAGGAACTCCGCCCACCCGTCGGCAGGGTGCATGGCGAAGACGATCCTTCCGGCGCTCGTGTAATTCACGGCGTTGGTCAGCAGGTTCGAAAAGATCTTCTCCAAATCGCCGGGATCGGCCCGGACGACCAGCTCATCCCCGCCCGGCTCCTCGATGAACTCCAGCCCCTTGGCCCGTGCCTGCTCCCGCGCCGTGTCCAGGGTCTTCCGAAGCGTCTCCGCGGGGCGGACGGGGCGGATCGCGCCATCCTCCTCTTCCCGGAACCGTTGCGCCGCGGCCGTATCGAGGAGATCGCGGATGGTGTCGAAGGAATCCTGGATCCGGCGCTTCATGCGCGCAACCAGGTCCTTCTGCGCGTCGTTCAACGGGCCGGCGTACGACAGGGCGTCGATGGCTCCCTGAACCGCCGCCAGAGGGGACCGGAGCTGGTGATGGGTCATCCGGGCGAACCATACCCTCTCCCGGTCGATCGCCTGAAGCTCCCCGAAGCTGCGGGCGTTCTGCAGGGCGAGGGCGCAGAGGTTGGCCAGGTTCAACAGCAGCTTCTCCTCCTGTTCGGTGAAGACGCGAGGCTCGGCCGTGTAGATCCGGAGGACGCCGAGGGTCCGGTCCTTTGCCCGCATCGGGCAGGAAAGCATCGAACGAAGCCCTTCCCTCCGCGCTTCCTCCCGGTACTGGAACCGGTGGTCCTCGGTCACGTCCGGCACCTGGATCGTCCGTCCCTGCAGCACCTCGTGGTCGATCCAGCTCTTCTCCACCTCCACCGGTCCCTTGTCGATGTAGGCCTTGCTCAGGCCGTACGAGCCGCCGATGGAGAGAGTCGTTCCGCTCCGGTCGAAGATCCGCACAAAGCATCCCTTCACGCCGAACAGACGGGCCGTCTGCTCCGCGATCAGACCCAGGACTTCCTCGAGGTCGAGCGTGGAATTCACGAGCCGGCCGATGTTGTAGAGCGACTCCATCTCCTGGTACGAGCGATTCAGCGCCTGCGTCGAGCGGGACAGGGCGTCTCCCTTCTCGCGGAGGCGGGCCGTGATGGAATTCGCAAGCCACGTCGTCGCGAAGAAGAACAACGTGAGGACGATCCAGATGCGGAACCGGTCCGGCGACGCATCCGCGGGAGACACCCATGCGAGGATTCCGAGGAGGGAGCTTGCCGCGCAGGTGAGCAGGTAGCACGCCTTCCGCGAGAGCAGGATGGCGCCTACGATCAGGTGGAACGCGTAGACGAGGCATACGGGGCTGGCTATGCCGCCGGTCAGGTAAACGATGGCGGTCAACGCGACCCAGTCGAGTCCCGCCTGGAGGTAGACGGCCTTCCGGGTTCGCGCGGGCGTCGACGCGATCCACTGACGGTTCCGCTGGAGGACCAGGTTGTAGGACATCAGCGTGAGAGCCACGGCGAGGAGAGGAACGGGAGGCACGGGGATGCCGAGGAGCCATGGCCCCGCCAGGATCCCCGCAAGGATCGCGGCGCTCGCGACCCATCGCAGGCGGGTAAGCCACTGCAGGCGTTCCTGGAGTTCCCTGTCCAGCGGCAGCAGGAAGGGCTCCGGGATCAACTTATCCCTTTCCGGCGCCGTCCGCGGGCGGCCGCCCCAGCTTCGCCCGAAGAAGTCCGAGGAGGATCTTCGGGTCGACCGGTTTCTGGAACACCCCCTGCAGCCCGAGCCCCGTGGTATCGATCATGTCGCCGAAGTAGTCGCCGGTCGAGCTGAGCATGATGACGGGCAGGGCGGGATCCCGTTTTTTCAACTCGTCGAGGAGACGGGTCCCCGAGTCGACGTCCTCCATCATCAGGTCGAGGATGACCAGGTCGGGCCTCGCGCGCTCGAATTCCCGCACCCCTTCCTTC
>JBFLWB010000019.1 GCA_040758155.1 Thermodesulfobacteriota bacterium | reverse complement strand
GACGGCCACCGCGCTGGTGTCGGAGCCGCCGCGGCCCAGCGTGGTGATCGATCCCGTATCGTCGATCCCCTGGAATCCGGCGACGACGCAGATGTACCCGTCTTTCAGCGCCTTCCGGATGGTTTCGCCCTCGATGGTCCTGATCCGCGCCTTCACGTAGGCGGCGTCGGTGGTGATGGGGATCTGGAAGCCGCAGAACGACTTCGCCTTGTACCCCATCTCGGTCAGAGCGATGGACAGGAGGCCGATCGTCACCTGCTCCCCGGTGGAGGCGACGACGTCGAGCTCCCTCTCGTTCGGGATCTCGGCGATCTGGTGGGCCAGGCCGAGCAGCCGGTTCGTTTCCCCGGACATGGCGGAGACGACGACCACCACGTCGTTCCCCTCGTCCTTCGTCCTCGCGACCCGCTTCGCGCAGTTCTTGATCTTCTCGATGGTCCCGACCGAGGTGCCGCCGTACTTCTGAACGATGAGTGCCATCGCCTGGTTCAACCTCCTGGCTGGAAACGTTTGGTACGGGACCGGAACCGGTCGAGCCCCCGGGTGTCGGGGGCGGCAACCGAGATTTCCCGGCCGCTCTCTCCGGAGATCGTCAATTTAACCCGGATGCAGTCCGTTGGCAACAATCCGCTGATTTTTTCGGCCCATTCGACGACGCAGACCGCGTGCCCCCTGCCGGACAGCGTCTCGTCCAGTCCGATTTCCTCCGCCTCCCGCAGGCTGTCGATCCGGTATACATCCACGTGGACCAGGGAGGGGATCCCTTCGTGCATGGTGACGATCGTGAAGGTGGGGCTGACCACCCTGTCGGGAAGGATCCCCAGGGCGGCGCCGATCCCCTTGCAGAAGCAGGTTTTTCCCGCGCCCAGGTCGCCCGTGAGCCCCACCACGTCCCCGGGGACGAGCTCCTCCCCCAGGATGCGGGCGATTTCGAAGGTGTCTTCGGGGGACCCGGAACGCAGCGGAAAAATCACTCTTCGCGCGGCGCCTCGTCGAGCGTGTGCTGCAGCGCGCCCTTGATGTTCCCGATCACATCGGTCGCGGTGACCGGCGTCATCGGATGGTCCCGGACCAGCAGGTCCGCGGACAGGCCGTGGAGGAATACTCCCGCGCAGGCCGCGTCCGTGGGAGAAAGCCCTTGGGACGCGAGCGCGGCGACCATGCCGGTCAAAGCGTCCCCCATGCCGCCCGACGCCATGTACGGGTTCCCGGACGTGTTGATGAAGATGTCTCCCTTGGGGGTCGCCACGACCGTCCGTGCCCCCTTCAGGATCACCGTGACCCTTTCCTCTTCCGCCACGTGCCGGGCCGAGTCGAGCCGGTGGGCCTCGATCGCGTCGATGGATTCCTGCGTCAGCCGCGACATCTCCCCCGGGTGCGGGGTGATGATGCACGGCGCGCCGGCGCTCTGGAGCAGGTTCGGCTGTCCGGCCAGCGCGTTCAACGCGTCCGCGTCGAGGAGGAACGGGGCCTTGATCCGGGGGAGCAGTTCCTTGAGGAACGCAGACATGCTCTCCGTCATGCCGAGTCCGGGGCCGATCACGACGAAGTCGGCCCGCGCGATGGTTTCCAGCAGCGCGGGGATCATCTCCGGCGTGAAGTATCCCCCGCCTCCATCCGGGACCCCCGCGCACATAACTTCCATCTGCTTCGCCTCGACGATCGGGCGCAGCGACGCCGGCACCGCCGTCGTGATCAGCCCGGCCCCCATCCGGAGCGCGGCCATCCCGGCGAGACAGGGGGCGCCAGTCATCCCGGGGGATCCGCCAACGATGTAGACCCGGCCCGCGTCCCCCTTATGGAAATCGGGGGGGCGAACGGAAAGCATGCTCTTTACGACCTGCTCCTCGAGCGTCTCGGTCTTGATCTCGGCTTCGAAGACCGCCCTCGACGGGATCCCGATGTCGTAGATCTCGGTCTCCCCGCAGTGGATGGAGCCCGGAAGGAGCACGTTTCCGAGCTTGAGCAGCCCGAGCGTGCCCGTGTAATCCGCCCGGATGGCCTCGCCCATGATCCGCCCCGTGGAGGCGTCGATGCCGCTGGGGATGTCGACGGCGAACACCGTGGCCATCGACAGGTTGATCACCTCCACCACCTCCCGCACGGTCCCGGACAGCGGGGACGAGATGCCGGTTCCGAAGATGGCGTCCACGCAAAGGTGGACCTCCTCCAGGTAGGTCCGCAGGTCCTCGACCCCTTCCGTGTCCCGGATGACCCGGATCTCCAGATCCATCCGCTTCAGGATCTCGGCCTGCGCTCCGGCGTCCTTCGACAGCTCCTCCGTCTCCCCCAGCAGGAAGACCTCCACGTATACTCCCCGGTTGTGGAGGTGGCGCGCGATCACCATCCCGTCGCCGCCGTTGTTCCCCTTGCCGCAGACTACCGCCACGGAGGCTTCCTGCGGGGCGACGACCTTCTCCTCGAGGAGGCGCAGGATCCGGTCGGTGCAGGCCCTGCCGGCGTTCTCCATCAACACGAGGGAGGGGATCCCGTAATGCTGGATCGCCACCCGGTCCAGTTCCGCCATCTGGCGCGCCGATGCCACCTTCATTCCTTCGCTCCTCCGGCCTTTTCCAGGATGACGAACCCGATCGCGTTTCCTCCGTCGTGGGCGATGGAAACGTGAACGGCTCCGCCCCCCTTCCACTTCAGCCAGCGGACCGCCTGGCCGTGCAGATGGACGACGGGTTTCCCCGCGGTTCCCCGCAGGGTCTCGATGTCCACCCACAGGATCCCCTGGGACTTCCCCGTGCCCAGCGCCTTGAGCAGCGCCTCCTTCACGGCGAAGCGCCCCGCGAGCCGCTCGGCGGGATTCGCCCCGCCCATGGCGTACTTCCGTTCGCCTTCCGTGAAGACACGCGAAAGGAAACGATCCCCGTGCCGCTCCAGAAGCTTTTTCACCCGCGACACGTCCACGATGTCGACGCCGACCCCGAGGATCGCGTTCACGTCACGCTCCGTGGACCAGGTCGGCGATTTCCCTCACCGCGGCCGGCAGCCCCAGGAACAGGGCGCGGGCGACGATGCTGTGCCCGATGTTGAATTCCTCGATCTGCGCGATCCGCAGCACTGGGACGATGTTCCGGACGTCCAGCCCGTGCCCCGCGAGCACCCGAAGGCCGAGCGACCCGGCGTACGCCGCCGCCGTACGGATCCTCGAGAGCTCGGCGTCCGTCCTTCCGTCCCGGAAGGCGCCGCAGTATGCGCCCGTGTGGATCTCGATCGCGTCCGCCCCGGCGCGCCGGGAGGCGCGGACCTGCTCCGGCTCGGGGTCGATGAACAGGCTGACGACGATGCCCGCCTTCCGGAGCGCCTCGATCGTCCCGGAGAGGGAGTCGATCTGCGCGGCCACGTCGAGACCCCCTTCCGTGGTGACCTCTTCGCGCTTCTCAGGCACCAGCGTGGCGGAATGCGGCTTGAGGTCGAGGGCGATCCGCGCCATCTCCCCCGTTGCCGCCATCTCCAGGTTGATCCGCGTGGTCACGACTTCCTTGAGCACGTGAAGGTCCCGGTCCTGGATATGCCTCCGGTCTTCCCGGAGGTGGACCGTGATCCCGTCCGCGCCGTGGAGCTCCGCGATCGCGGCCGCCGCAGCCGGCTCGGGGTCCCGCCCCCGACGGGCCTGCCGCAGCGTCGCCACGTGGTCGATGTTCACTCCGAGCAGCTTCCCCATTCTAGTGCTCCAATTCATAAATACGGCGGCATTCGAACGCCGGCCGCTCTCGGCCATCCATGGCCTCCGCGGCACTTGCCCATCCTTGGGCATCGCTGCCGACCCCGGCGGAGTTGTGCCCCTCATGCCGGAGAGGGTCCCCGGTACCGGCTCCCGGGGGTACCCCAGGGAGCGTATTTTGTCCGGGAGAGGGGCGCTCCTTCACCGTGCTCCCCGGCACGCCTCAGTCGCGCGCCTTGCCGGATGCGGCGCATCGACGTTCTCGGTGCTCACCGTATTTATGAACTGGAGCACTTGCCTACCGCCCGTCCTCTTTCGCCTTTTCGACGAGAGTCTTGACGATCGCCTCGACCTCGGAGCGGTTCTCCCCTTCCGCCATGATCCGCAGAAGCGGCTCGGTGCCGCTGTACCGCACGACGATCCGCCCGCGCCCCCGGAGCATCTTCTCGAATTCCCCCCGGGCCTTCTGGAAGCTTTTCATGGACTCCAGCGGGATGCGCTGCTTCATCCGCACGTTGAGGAGCATCTGGGGGAAGGTGACGAGGTCCCTGCCGAGCTCCGCGGCCCGCTTCCCCCTCTCCACCATCACCGCCAACATCTGGAGCGCCGCGAGAACGCCGTCCCCCGTGGTGGCGTGGTCGAGGAAGATCAGGTGCCCCGACTGCTCCCCGCCGAAGTTGTAGCCGCCGGCGCGCATCGCCTCCACCACGTAGCGGTCCCCGACGGGGGCGCGGACCAGCTTGATCTTCCGTTCCTTCAGGAAGAGCTCGAGTCCGATATTGCTCATCACGGTGGCCACCACCGTGTTCCTCGCCAACTTCTTCTTCTTCGCGAGCGTCTCCCCGCAGACCGCCATGATCCTGTCGCCGTCGATCACCTCTCCCTGGTGGTCGACGAGGATGACGCGGTCGGCGTCCCCGTCGAGCGAAATCCCCAGGTCCGCCCGGGACTCCTTCACCTTCTGGGAGACGATCTCGGGGTAGAGGGAGCCGCACTGCTCGTTGATGTTCAGCCCGTTGGGAGAGACTCCGATCGTGATCACCTCGGCCCCCAGCTCCGTAAACACCTGGGGCGCGATCCGGTACGCGGCGCCGTTGGCGCAGTCGACCACGATCCGCAGCCCCTCCAGCGACAGGTGGGAGGGGAAGGTGTTCTTCAGGTAGACGATGTACCTCCCCGTGGCGTCGTCGATGCGGTGCGCCCTGCCGATCTCGGGCGAGGGAGGCCGGTTCTCCTTCAGGTGATCGCCGTACATCAGCGACTCGATGCGGGCCTCCACCTCGTCGGGGAGCTTGAATCCGTCCCTGCCGAAGAACTTGATGCCGTTGTCGGGGTACGGGTTGTGGGACGCGGAGATCACGACTCCCGCGTCGGCCCGCATGGAGTGGGTCAGGAAGGCGATCCCGGGCGTGGGCATCGGCCCGACCAGCAGGACCTCGCCTCCCATCGCGCAGATCCCGGCCGAGAGCGCCGTCTCGAACATGTATCCGGAAAGCCGGGTGTCCTTACCGATGACGATCTTCCGGCGGCCTCCCCCCTTGTCCTGGAAGAGGTGGGCGGCGGCCTGGCCCAGGGCGATGGCGGTCTCCACCGTCATCGGGTCGGTGTTCGCCACCCCGCGCACGCCGTCCGTTCCGAACAGTTTTCTGGCCACGGGGGACTCCTCTCTATCGACGGAACCGGATCTTCACGCGGACGTACCGGTCCCCGGTGATTTTAGCATGCGGCTCCCGCAAGTCCACCCGGGCCTCCGTTTCGAAGGTGTCCTCCCCGGTGTCGGGGACGATCTCCTCGGTGTACGCGACCGGCATCCTGGAGAACTCTTCCGGCAGCGCCTCCACCTCGACTTCTTTCGGATCGATCTCGATGGAGGCGATCCGGTTCCGGAGCGACTTCCCTCCCCTCAGCTTCAGGGAAACGGGGAGTCTCCTGCGCTCGGTCCGCGCGAGGACGACTTCGACGGCCTGCGGGAAGATCTTCTGCACCGTTACCCCCGACGGGACCCGGACCGCCCCGGGATCGAATTTCACGATCTGCTTCCCCGGCTTCCCGGCGGAGAGATCGAGCGCCATGGAGATCTCCGACGCCTTGAAACCCGCGAGGATGGAGGACGGCCCCTGCAGCCGCACCTCCACGTGCGTCTCGACCTTGTTCGTCAGCGTCATCCCCGCGGGAAGGTTCCGGATCTCCAGAGGGACGTTGAAGCTTACGAGTACCTTGCTCTCCCCCGTGACGAACCACCATGTGACGATCGCAAGACCGAGGGCGAGAAGCTTCAGGGCGAGGTTCCGGCGAACGAAACGCATCGGAGCTTTCAGGAGATCACACGCCTCCATCCGCCCCCCCGTCTCCGCGATAGAGCGCCTGGAGCATGTCGCTGAGCTCTTCCGGAGAGTCGGCCCTCCGGACGAGGCGGTTGTTGAACAGCGTGACGTTCCCGGTCTCCTCGGACACGACGACGACCGCGGCGTCGGTCTCGGACGCGGCCCCGAATGCGGCGCGGTGCCGGGTCCCCATCCCCTGCGTCTCCTTCGAGGGCGGAGGGATGGGCAGGATGATTCCCGCGGCCTCGACGCGGTTCCCCCGGATGACCGCCGCGCCGTCGTGGATTGGGGACCCCTCGTTGAAGATCGACTCCGCCAGCTCGCAGGAGAATATGGCGTCCAGCTTCCTGCCGTGCTCCACATACTCCTCGAGGCCGATTTCCCGCTCGAGCAGCAGGATCGCGCCGGTGCGGCTGCGCGCCAGGAGGAAGGCGCATTCCACCACCTCGTTGATCACTTCCTGGTCAGGCGTCCTCCCCCTTCCTCCGGCCAGCCTCCACTGCCCGATCTTGGCCAGCGCGCGGCGGATCTCGCTCTGGAAGACGACCACGAGGACGACGAGGAGGTTCCCGAGGAAGTTGCCGACGAGCCACTGGAAGGTCACCATCCCGAATTTCCTGGAGACGGCGTAAAGGCCCATCAGGACCACCAGTCCGATGAGCATCTGGACGGCCCGCGTCCCGCGGATGAAAAGGAGGATCCAGTAGATGATGAAGGAAACCAGGAGGATGTCGAGGACGTCCACGGCGCGGATGGAAAGCAGCCCGTCGATCACTCCGCGTCCCCCCGAATGGCCGCGGCCACCTGGATCACCTGTCGCATCTCCTTCACGTCGTGGACGCGCAGGACGTGCGCCCCGTTCATCACCGCCGCCGCCACGGACGCGGCCGTGCCGAAGACCCTTTCCCGCGGATCGGTTCCCGTCAGGGTCCCGATGAATCCCTTCCGGGACGAGCCGAAGACGATCGGCCTTCCGAGGACCCGAAGCTTCCCGAGGTGCCGGTGCAGGGCGAGGTTGTCCTCGAGTCGCTTGCCGAATCCGATCCCCGGATCGACGAGGATCCTCTCCCGGTCGATTCCCGCCTCCACGGCGAATTCGATCCTTGCGGAGAGTTCCGGGATCAGCTCATCGAACAGCGACTCGTAGTGGGGGTTGCGCTGCATCGTCGCGGGGAGGCCCCTGCGGTGCATCAGCACCAACGCGCATCCGGAATCCCTGACGACGCCCGCCATCTCCGGGTCGTCCGCCATCGCGCTCGTGTCGTTGACGATCGACGCCCCCGCGGCGATCGCTTCGCGGGCGACGGCCGCCTTCGTCGTGTCGATCGAGAGAAGGGCCTTCGTCGCCCCGGAAAGCTTCCGGAGCGCCGGGAGGACGCGCCGAAGCTCCTCTTCCGCGGTCACCGGCTCCGAGCCGGGCCGGGTGGATTCCCCCCCGACATCGACGATCGCGGCGCCTTCGGAAACCATCCTCAAGGCCCGCTCCACCGCCTCTTCGACCGTGCCGTAGGAGCCGCCGTCCGAGAAGGAATCCGGCGTGAGGTTCAGGATCCCCATGATCGCCGGAGGGCCCGACAGGTCGAGCCGTCCCCCGGGAACGGGGATGCGGAACCCGCTCAGGCGGGCGCCCCCGCTTCTTCCGGCGTTCCGCCGGGGCCGATCCCGGCCTCGATGATCCGCTGGATCTCCGCCCCGTCCACCACTTCCTTCTCCAGGAGAGTCTGGGCGACGTTGTGCAGCACCGCGAGATGGTTCCGCAGCAGAGTCCTCGCCCGTTCGTAGCAGGAGGTCACGATTCCGTGAACCTCCTGGTCGATATCCCTCGCCGTCGCCTCGCTGTAATCCTGGTGGCGGGTGAAGTCCCTGCCCAGGAAGATGGCCTCCTGCTTCTGCCCGAAGGTCACGGGGCCGAGCTTGTCGCTCATCCCCCATTCGCAGACCATCTTCCGGGCGAGCGTCGTTGCGCGCTCCAGGTCGTTTCCCGCTCCGGTGGTCAGCTCCCCGCGAACGAGCTCCTCCGCCACCCGGCC
>JBFLWB010000018.1 GCA_040758155.1 Thermodesulfobacteriota bacterium | reverse complement strand
CGATTTCACGCAGGTGGAAAAATCGTAAGGAGACACCATGGCGAAGAAAGTCATTGCGCAGATCAAGCTGCAGATCGTGGCCGGTAAGGCGAACCCCTCGCCGCCGGTGGGGCCCGCCCTCGGGCAGCACGGCGTGAACATCATGGAGTTCTGCAAGGCGTTCAACGCGAGAACGGCGTCCCAGGAAGGGATGGTCATCCCCGTCGTCATCACGGTGTACGCCGACCGGTCGTTCACCTTCATCACGAAGACCCCGCCAGCCTCAGTGCTCCTGCTCAAGGCGGCCGGGCTGGAGAAGGGGAGCAAGACGCCGAAGCGCGAGAAGTGCGGGACGATCGCGCGGAGCAAGGTCGAGGAGATCGCCAGGCTGAAGCTGCCCGACCTCGACGTGAAGGACCTGGCCGCGGCCATCAAGACGGTCGAGGGGACCGCGCGCAGCATGGGGCTCGACGTCGTCTGACGCGGGAAGAAAGATAACGCGGTGACATCGCCCGGACCGGACGGCCCGGGCGGGAAGGGAGGGGGAAATGCCGAAACGCGGGAAAAAGTACCTGGAGGCACGTGGCAAGGTGAACAGGGAGGCAAAGTACTCTCTCGACGAAGCGCTGGACCTTCTCAAGGAGACGGGCAAGGCGAAATTCGACGAGACGGTGGAAGTCGCGATGCGGCTGGGGGTCGACCCGAAGTATCCCGACCAGCAGGTGCGCGGGTCGGTGGTGCTGCCCCACGGGACCGGGAAGAGCCTCCGGATCCTCGTGTTCGCGAAGGGGGAGAAGGAGAAGGAGGCGCAGGAAGCGGGCGCCGACTTCGTGGGGGGCGACGACCTGATCCAGAAGATCCAGGGCGGGTGGCTCGACTTCGACAAGGCGGTCGCGACCCCCGACATGATGGGGGCGGTGGGCAAGATCGGGAAGCTGCTCGGGCCGCGCGGGCTGATGCCCAACCCGAAGGTCGGGACCGTCACGTTCGACGTGACGAAGGCCGTGCGCGACCTCAAGGGCGGCAAGGTCGAGTACCGCGTCGACAAGACGGCGACGCTGGCCGCCGGGATCGGGAAGGTGAGCTTCGGCAAGGAGAAGATCAAGGAAAACTTCCTGGCCTTCTTCGACGCGATCCTGAAGTCCAAGCCTTCCGGCGCGAAGGGGACCTACATCCGGACGCTGACCGTGTCCACGACGATGGGGCCGGGGATCCGCCTGAACACCAGCGCGCTGGTCGCGACGAAATAAGCGTTCTTTACACATAGGCACAGGGAAACATCCTTTGTCAAAGACCGCGGGTTCGCCGAAAGGCGATCAAGCCCGCGCCCGGTTACGGCCGGCGCAGGGCCCGCGCAGACAAAAGGGAGCCGGTGGAACGGGAAAAGAAGATCGATTTCCGCGCCGTGCCCTCTTCCTTTGACGGGGGTTTCGTCATAGAGGCAGAAACATCTTGGAGGGAAAGGGGGAAACGGACACGGTGAAGAAAATCAGCAAGTCGGACACGGTCGAGGCGCTGAAAGGCGCCATCGCGGATCAGCGAGGGGCCGTGGTGACGTCCTTCCGCGGGGTCACGGTGGCGGAGATGACCGCACTGCGGAAGAAGCTCCGGGAGGTCAACGCCGAGATCCGGGTGGTGAAGAACACCCTCATCCGGAGAGCGGCGGACGGCACGCCGTTCGGAGGGCTTTCCGAAAACTTCAAGGGACCCACGGCGATCGCCTTCTCGCACGGCGACCCCGTGGCGCTGGCCAAGGTGATGAAGGAAGCCGCCGCGGCCAGCCCGAAAGTCACTCTCAAGGCCGGGTTTCTCGACGGCAAGGTGCTGTCGGAGGCGGAAGTCAAGTCGCTGGCCGACGTGCCGTCCCGGGAGGTGCTGCTCTCCAGGCTGGTCGGCGGCCTGAACTACCCGATCACCCGCCTGGTGCAGGTGCTCGCCGACGGGCCGAGGAGCCTGGCGTGCGTCCTCGAATCCATCCGGAAGCAGCTGCCCGCGGAAGCCGCCGCGGGCGAAACCGCGAATTGACGAATAAAACTTAACGGATATCCGAAGGAGGATCGAAGGAAATGGCTGCCATGAGCAAAGAAGAGTTCATCACGATGGTGGAAGGCATGACCGTTCTGGAGCTGCACGAGATCGTCAAGGCCCTCGAGGAGCGTTTCGGCGTGACCGCCGCCGCACCCATGGCCTTCGCGGCCGCCCCGGGCGCCGCGGCCGGCGCCGCCGCTCCCGCCGCCGAGGAGAAGACGGAGTTCGACGTCATCCTCACCGGGTTCGGGGCCAACAAGATCCAGGTCATCAAGGTCGTCCGCGAGCTCACCGGCCTGGGGCTGAAGGAAGCCAAGGACCTGGTCGAGGGCGTTCCCAAGCCGCTCAAGGAAGGCGTGGCGAAGAAGGACGCCGAAGACATGAAGAAGAAGATCGCGGAAGCGGGGGGGACGGCGGAGATCAAGTAGCCGCCTCTTGCAGGATAGCGTCAGGAAACCGCGGGGGGCATGGCGGTGCCCCCCGCTCCACTCATTTGCTCTGCCCCCGGGGTGAAAAAAGATGGCCTATCTCGATTACCGGAACCGAATCAAGCGCATCGACTTCTCCAAGAACGAGAACGTCCAGGAGATCCCGAATCTGATCCAGGTTCAGCAGGAGTCGTACGAGGAGTTCCTGCAGTCGAACGTTTCTCCGGAAAAGCGCAAGGAAATCGGGCTCCAGGCGGTATTCAAGGGAATCTTCCCGATCGCCGACTACAACGGCCGGGCCTCCCTCGAATTCCTTTCGTTCGCCATCGGCGACCCGAAATGGTCGGAGGAGGAGTGCCGGGAACGCGGGATGACGTACGCCGCCCCCATCAAGGTCACCGTGCAGCTCGTCATATTCGACGTGGACGAGAAGAATCCCCAGGCGCGGACGATCCGGGACGTCAAGGAGCAGGAGGTTTTCTTCGGCGAGATCCCGCTGATGTCCGAGAAGGCCACCTTCATCATCAACGGGACCGAGCGGGTCATCGTCAGCCAGCTCCACCGCTCCCCGGGCGTCTTCTTCGAGCACGACAAGGGGCGCTCCCACGCGTCCGGGAAGGTCCTCTTCTCCTCCCGCATCATCCCGTACCGGGGATCGTGGCTCGACTTCGAGTTCGACCACAAGGACCAGCTATACATCAAGATCGACCGGAAGCGGAAGTTCCCCATCGCGGTGCTCCTGCGCGCCTTCGGGCGGACGACGGAGGACCTCCTGCGGACCTTCTACGACGTGGAGGAGGTCCGGATCGAGGGGGACAAGTACACGAAGGAGTTCCGCCCCGAGCTGATGGTGGGCCTCAAGATGCCCGTGGAGGTGCGCCATCCCGACCGGTCGGGAGAGATCGCCTTCAAGAAGGGGGTCAAGGTCCAGAAGAAGCGCGCGGAGCGGTTCGCGCGGGAAGGCGTGAAGTTCGGCCGGATCGCCATCTCCGTGGACGACCTGGTCGGCAAGATCGTCGTCTCCGACGTCGCCGACCCCGCGACGGGGGAGCTTCTGGCGGAGTGCGGCCAACAGATCACGGCGGAGGTCCTCGAGACGCTGCGGGCGAAGAACGTCGCAGGGATGGCCGTGTTCAGCCTCGAGAACTCCGATCGCGCGATCTGGGAAGGGCTGGTCACCGACAAGATCCGCACCCGGGAAGAGGCGCTCAAGGAGATCTACAAGAAGATGCGGCCCGGCGACCCTCCCACGAAGGATGCCGCCGAATCGCTATTCACGAACATGTTCTTCAACCCCGAGCGGTACAGCCTCTCCCGCGTCGGCCGGCTCAAGCTGAACCACAAGCTCGGGGTGACGGACGGGGACCTCGACAACACGGTGCTGACCCAGGAGGACATCCTGCGGGTCATCCGGTACCTCATCGACCTGAAGAACGGGAACGCCGGCGAGGCCGACGACATCGACAACCTGGGCAACCGGCGCGTCCGCACCGTGGGCGAGCTCATCGAGAACCAGTTCCGGATGGGGCTGGTGCGGGTGGAGCGGGCGATCCGCGAGAAGATGGGGCTCCAGGACATCGAGACGCTGATGCCGCACGACATCATCAACGCCAAGCCGGTGTCGGCCGTCATCAAGGAGTTCTTCGGCTCCTCGCAGCTTTCCCAGTTCATGGACCAGACGAACCCGCTCTCCGAGGTGACGCACAAGCGCCGCGTGTCGGCCCTCGGGCCCGGCGGCCTCACCCGGGAGCGCGCCGGCTTCGAGGTGCGCGACGTTCACCCGACGCACTACGGCCGGATCTGCCCGATCGAGACGCCGGAAGGACCGAACATCGGCCTGATCGCGTCGCTGTCCACCTACGCCCGGATCAACGAGTTCGGATTCATCGAGACGCCGTACCGAGTCGTGAAGAACGCCGCCGTCACGAAGGAGATCGTTTTCCTCTCCGCGATGGAGGAGGAGAAGCACGTCATCGCCCAGGCCAACGCCGCGGTGGACCCGAAGAAGGGGAAGTTCCTCCAGGAGACGGTCATCGCCCGGCTGGGCGGCGAGTTCTCGATCGTGCGGTCGACCGACGTCACCCTGATGGACGTCTCGCCGAACCAGCTCGTCTCGGTGGCGGCGTCGCTGGTTCCCTTCCTCGAGCACGACGACGCCAACCGCGCCCTCATGGGATCGAACATGCAGCGGCAGGCGGTCCCTCTGCTTCGGACCGAGCCCCCGTTCGTCGGCACCGGCATGGAGTCCGTCGTCGCGCGCGACTCGGGCGCGGCCGTCGAAGCGCGGCGCGGAGGGACGATCGAGTCGGTCGACGCCCGCCGGATCGTGGTGCGGTCGGAGGAGCCCGACGCGGGCGGAAAGTACGGGGCCGACATCTACACGCTCGTCAAGTTCCGCCGCTCGAACCAGAACACCTGCATCAACCAGAAGCCGATCGTGACCCTGGGCCAGAAGGTCGGGGCGGGGGAAGTGATCGCCGACGGGCCGGCCACCAGGGAAGGCGAGCTGTCTCTGGGCCGCAACGTCACCGTGGCCTTCATGCCCTGGGGCGGCTACAACTTCGAGGACTCCATCCTGATCTCCGAGAAGATCGTGAAGGAGGACATCTTCACCTCGATCCACATCGAGGAGTTCGAGTGCGTCGCCCGTGAGACCAAGCTCGGCAAGGAAGAGATCTCGGCGGACATCCCGAACATCAGCGAGGAGTCGCTGAAGGACCTCGACGAGAGCGGCATCATCCGGGTCGGCGCCCGGGTGAAGCCCATGGACATCCTCGTGGGGAAGGTCACACCGAAGGGCGAGACGCAGCTTTCCCCCGAGGAGAAGCTGCTCCGGGCGATCTTCGGCGACAAGGCGGGCGACGTGAAGGACTCCTCGTTGCGGGTCCCCCCGGGGATCGAGGGGATCGTCATCGACGCGAAGGTGTTCACCCGGAAGGGCGGCGAGAAGGACGACCGCGCCCAGATGCTGGAGGAGCGGGAGCTCGACCGTCTCCATCGCGACCAGGAGGACGAGATCCGGATCATCCTCGAGACCGCCTACGGAAAGATGAAGGCGATGGTCCTCGGAAAGACATCCGCCGTCCGGCTGATGTCGGAGGACCGGACCGAGGTGCTCCTTTCGAAGAAGAAGAAGATCACCGAGGAGGTCCTCGAAGGGATCCCCCGGGAGCGGTGGGCGGAGATCGGCGTTGAGGAGGACGTCGAACTGAAGGACCGGCT